>JBILPY010000326.1:0-5321 GCA_044373575.1 Prosthecobacter sp.
GAAACCGAAGTCCTGGGTGAAGTCGGTGCTGGCATCGGAGTCGCCATCATTCACGGGCTCGGTGCCTGCCTGGAGCGTAATGAGGGGGCTGTAGGCGAGTGTTCCAGGTCCGGCGGGTTGACGCGCGTTGTTGTCATTGTCCTGGCCGTTGTCATCGAGATCAGGCGCGGCCGAGGTGCTCGGATAAAGGGCGGTCGTCTGGACAGTGATGTAGTATTTGCCAGCGGCGACGGGGCTGAAGACATAGCTGCCGGTGCTGGTGGTGGTGATGCTGGGCATGTACTCCCAGTCGGCATTGTCCCCGGTGCCGCCGATGACGCCGTCTTCGCCTGCATGATAGAGTCGGACGACAGCGCCAGCGATGCCCGGCTCGCCGACTTCCTTGATGCCATCTGCATCGGCATCGAGCCAGACGGCGTTGCCGACGCAAAGACGATCTCCGGGAGGTGGTATGGTCTGGAAGAGAAGGCTGTCTTCTTGATCAGTAGGGTTTTTCCCGAAGATGGCGAATGTTAGGCCATCGGCGCTCATGCCATCACCGCCGTTGTAAAGATTCCATGCGGCGTAGGAGGCGTCCTGCTGAGTGTGTCCGTCATTGAGCAGGACGTTTTGAATCGTGGTGTAGCTCGCCGTGGCGGACTCCCAAAGGACGGAAGTGCTGCCCATGGTGCCGCTGCGATACATGCTACCGACGACGCGGCCTGTATCGCTCAAAGCACCGACGATGCCACCGAGGCTGTCTGCGGCGGTGATGGGGAGATTGGTGCGGGTGGCGTTCAGCGTGTCATAGACGAATGGGGTGGGCTTGCCGCTGATGATCTCGGCACTGCCGACATAGCGTCCGCTGGCGCTGACGCGGCCAAATCTGAGCTTGCCCGTGAACGTGACGAGAACGGTGGGCCAGCCGCTGCTCACATTGCCACGCAGGATCTGGCCCTGACCGCTGCTATTGACGACGAGGAGGATGCTGCCATCGGAGCTGGCATCGATGACCTGACGCAGTCCGGCAATGGCGGTCCACTGCCGGTCGTTGAGGGACCAATATCCGCCCTGGCTGACGGTGGTGCCGGGGCCGTCGGGATCGACGGTGCCGAAGGCGTAAAGATTGTCATTGGTGATGCTGACGGGCTCGCCGGTCATGGCGACGTTTGCATCAAAGGGAGTGAGCAGGCGCTGGGTGGTATTGGCGGCGCGGGTGTAGATGAAAGGGATGAGGGTGACGTTTTTCCCAGCGCTGCGGCGCTCGAAGCCGACGGTGTTGCCGTCGTCGTTGACGTCCATGCCGATGGCGTAGGGGTTCGTGGCGGTGATCTTCGGAATGTCTGAGTAACTTGAGGTGGACACCTGCATGACGTAGCCACGGGCGATGGCACCGAAGCGAACGCCAGAGACATAAAGGCCGTTCGGGGAGACGCTCATGATGGAGTCGGACTGGTAGAGTCCGAGTGCGCCGAGGATGTCTCTGCCGATGCGGGTCACCATGTATTGCATGCCGAGTGTCTGGCCGCGCGGGGCGAGGCAGCCAGATGAGACGGGTGGGGTGCTGCTAGCGTTGTAGCCGAAGTTCAGATTCAGGTTCTGGGAGCCGCTGGTGATGATGCTGGAAGCTATGCCATCCAACGGGGCAACTGGGTCAGCCGTGATGGTGGCTCCACTTAGATTCGCGAATGAGTCAGGGCGGACTTTGAGGACGTGGGTGCCATTGATCACGCCATCAAAGCGGTAGCTGCCATCAGGTCCGCAGACGCGGGAATCGCGGAAAATGGCGCCAGTGCTGTCGAAGCACTCGACGACGACTCCGGGGATGCCGGCCTCGCCTCCATCTCGGGTGCCATTGCCATTTGTGTCGGCAAAGACGATGCCGCCGAGGGCTCCGGCGTAGGCGCGGCCAAAGTTCATGTCTTCCAGTTCCCAACCTCCCTGGAGGGAAACGGTGTGCCCGGCAGCTGTGGTGGTCTGGGTCATTCCAGCAGGGAAATCAGGGTCACTGGGGTTGAATCCGACGAGGTAGTTGCCTGCGGGCACGAGGAACTCGTATTCGCCACTCGCATCGGTGCTTGTGGTCATGCTGATGGGGCTGCCACCCGTGGTGTTGCCATTGATCACAACGGAGATGTTGGCCTGGCCGGTTTCAGCGCTGTCGCGGATGCCGCTGTAGTTCTGGTCGTGGAAGACATAACCTGCGACGAGTGCCAGCTCGGCGAAGCCGAAATCGGCGGTGGTAAAGCTCTGCGCGACGGCGAGAGTCACGGCGATCTCTTCCCCATTCGTAGGCAGCATGGTGTTATACAGGCCTGCATTCGGACTGCCGACAGGGGCGGGCACGTGCTGCTCATCCACACGCACGACGTAGCTGCCTGCAGGCAGGTTTTGGACGGTGTAAATACCGCTGGCATCCGTGAAGGCGATACCGACCTCGACTTCGTCAGCATCGACAGCGCCGTTGCTGTTGGTGTCAGCATAGACGCTGACGCGCACGTTCGGGATGCCGCTCTCTCCGGCGTCCTTGGTGCGGTCATTGTCGGTGTCGTAATAGACGAGGTCGCCGATGCTACCGGTGTGATTGAAGCCGTAGTTCACATCCGTGCGTGTTTGCAGCGCCACAAGCGTGACGGCCCTCACGGCAGCCCCGCCGCTCACATAGTCCATGCCAGCGGGCACCGTGCTCTCGACGACATCCACGAGATAGGCACCAGGGGTGAGATTGCCGAAGAGATAGACGCCGTTAACAGATGTCTCAGCAGCGCGCACGAGCAAATCGCTCGCGTCGTACGTGCCGCTGGTGTTCACATCGCGGTAAAGCCGCAGGCTCACGTTTTCCAAAGGCAGCTCATCGCTTGAGAAGACGCCGTTTTCATCCGCATCGGCGAACACAAACCCGCCCAGTGTGGAGGTGGTCGGTGGCGGAGATTTGACGCCAAAGTCGGCATCACTTATCTGGGTGCCATTCGTCGCCAGAGTGCGCTGTAGCATCGGCGCGGTGGTGGTGATCCAGTCCGCCGGAAGCGCCGTCAGATCCAGGGTGATTTTCCACGCCGCACCGCCATTCGTATTCAGCCCGGTGATGCGATAGGCACCGAAGCTGTCGGTGACGGCGTTTGGTTCGCCAGCGTCATAGAATCCGTCTCCGTCCACATCCGCAAACACGCGAATGCCGCTGACTCCCTGCTCGGAGACCTCGCGCAGGCCGTTCGCGTTTTCATCCGCCCACACCAGATCGCCCACGCTGCCGGTGAGAACGGTCAAGGCAGTGTCCGAATCTAAAGACTCCGTCCCTTCATAGAGGCTGGCCGTGTTGGTGACCACGTTCACACCCGGATTTGGGCTATTAACGGAAACCTGGAAGCTCAGCGGCGGGCTGACGATCGCTTTTGGTGACTGCGCCGTGGGCCAGGTGGAGCCACCGTTCGTAGCATTGCCGCTGAAGCCGAGATTGCCAATCGAGGTGCCCGAAGAGGCATACACCCAGCTGAAGGTGGTGCCTGCTGATGTCACTGTGCCGCTGGCAGGCGTGGGCCCGCTGACGCGCGTGGCGCTGACGCCGTTTGTGCCACTGACGGTGAGATTCGTGGGTGGCGTCACGCCGGTGAGGCTGGAGCCCGAAGTCAGCGTCATCGTCACCGTCACCTGCTCTCCAGCATTCAGCAGCGTGCGGGAGATGTTCATGCTGCTCGTTAGTGCAGGCAGCGTGTAGTTCACAATGAGCTGCGGGTGGCGGGAGGTATTGGCCTCGTTGCGGGTGTAGAATTCATTGTCCGCCGAGACGGTTTCGTTGTTCTCCTTCAGCAGCATGCCGTAGTTCGGCTGCGTGCCGCTGACCCAGGCCTGAGCCATGCTGGTGACGTTCCAAGTGTAGCGGACATTGGTGTTCGGAATGGTCACGACGGCATCCGCAGGCGTGGCATAGGTGCCTCCCAAGGTGCTCCAAGCCAGCCCTGTGCTGCGGCTATTCCAGGTGACCTGGGTCTCGCTCCAACTCTGGGTGAGGCGATGCGCAGCTACCGTTCCCCCTTTGCCAGATTTCCGAAGGAGACTGAGCTGTGCCGAGGTGATCGTGGCACCGGACGGGATGCTGGAGAGATCAAACTGGAAAATGGCATGATCCACGTCATTTACGCCGCCTGTCCAGGTGGTCGCCCCAGTGCCGAAATTCTTCGCTGAGTCCTTGCTCCAGATTTCCGAGTCCGCCACGGCGGGGAGAGTGACCTGCTGGCTGGTGCCACTGGCACCGTTGTTGCCCGGCACACCCGCCACCGTGCTGCCGAGATTCCAGGTGATCTTGCCGCCAGCCAGAGTGCCGCCTGCATTTGCACTGCTGGCGACGTACGTCGTGCCTGTGGGGATGGGATCTTCCACTCGCACATTCGTCAAAGCCGTGTTCACCGTGTGTGCGGTGCTCATCGAGTAGGTCAGCACCTCTCCCGCTGCAGCGGTGGTCTTGTTGACCGTCTTGGAAAGCAACTCCAGATCTGTGAAGGGAAAATCCACCGTGAGATCATCCGCCGAGCTCAGCGTGACGCTGCGCTGTGGATCAGCAGTGACGCTATCGGCGAGCAGGTCGGAGTCTGCCTCATCCACATTCACCTGATAATCTCCTGGTGCGAGGCCGGTGAAGAGGTAGAGGCCTTCGCCATTGGTGTCTTTGGTATCGATCAGCGTCGCGACTCGATCCACCACGCGGTAGAGCCTGACGCGCACGTCACGCAGCGGCCCGTCGGTGCCCGCCTCGTAGGTGCCGTTGCGATTTGCATCCATAAAGACGAGATCGCCGATCTTGAGCGGGATGTTTGCCCGGTAGCCAAAGTCCGCCGAGGTAACTGCTGAGGTGAGGTTGATCAACGAACGGAGCGCGGGAGTGGTGGGCGTGAAGCTGTTCGGTGTGAAAGCAGCGATCAGGTCGGCATCGGCCTCGTCGGCATCGACGATGTAGCTGAGTCCCGTGGCCAGGCCGGTGAAAGAGTAGATGCCGCTGGCATTTGATGTGGTGGTGGCGATCTGCGCATCGCCCGTGTCGATCACTCCATCCGCATCGCTGTCTTCATAGAGCTTTAACGTCACCGCCGCGATGCCCGTGTCAGCTCCGTTGAGCACGCCGTCACCATTTAAATCTTTAAAAAGCTGGTCTCCGATGCTGCCGGTGCCGCCGGGACGATAGCCGAAATCGACACTAAGCTTCTGCTCATTTTGCGCGAGCACGACGGTGGCCTGATTCGCTGAGGCGATGCCATCGAAATCAAAGGTGGGTGTGTGTCCGGCGGGTGCTGTCGTTTTCACGACATAGGTGGCTCCACTGAGGCCGGCGAAGTCATATTTACCCAGGC
>JBILPY010000531.1:0-3602 GCA_044373575.1 Prosthecobacter sp.
CATTCGCGGCGTAGAGCTGCACGGTCACGCCGGGCAGCCCATCGTCCTCGGGGTCCATGACACCATCTCCATCCCAGTCGCGGAAGACACTGTCGCCAATGCGTGCACCGCCGACGGTGACGGGTGCGAGCGCGCCTGTGGACATGACTTTGCCCTCATATTCAAAGGTGAAGCTGTTGGTATAGACGCCCGCAGGTTGAGTGGCGCTGATGCGGCATTTGAAGGTGATGACGAGGCTTTTCCCCGAGTCGATGCCGGTATTCAGAGTGAAAACAGGCTTCGTGGTGTCGCTGGCATTGACGGAGAGGCCGGAGGTGGCTGCGCCCGCGAGCTTCACCGAGACGAGGCTGTCGTAAGTGAAGCCTGTGGGCAGGCGCTCGCGAATGATGAGTGGCACGGCATTCGGGCAGGGACCTTCATTGAGCATCGTGACGGTGTAGGTGACGAGGTCACCAGGATTCGCGATGGATGGGGTGACGCTCTTGTCTGGGTAAAGCAGAGATGCTGCGGCGACTTCGATGGTCTCGGTGTTGCAGGCCTTTGGGGCCTGGTCACTGGTGGCGCAGACGGTGTTTGTCATCACGCCCGTGCCTGTGGCGCGCACTCGCAAGGTGATGCTGCGGACACTGTTTGGTGCTATGGTACCGAGATTCCAGCGCAGGGGGCTGGCACTCGTAGGCGCAGGTGTGGCACTGACATAGGCGATGCCGCTGGGCAGGGTGTCTTCGATCACCACGTTGGTTAGGGGCGTGGTGGCAGTATTGGTGAACCAGATCGTGTAGGAGAAGGTTTCTCCTGGGGCGACGATGGGCTTCGAGGCTTGCTTGAAGACCATCGGCTTGCTGGTGAGCGAGAGGGCCGTGTTTTCATAGTAGCGCCAGAGGTGATCTTTATTCGTGTATTCGCCGCCAGCATCACCGCCAAAGGTATCCGCATAGGCTTGCAAGAAGCCCGCTGCATCGAAGGGTGAGTTTGGCTGTCCTGGACCGACATTGACCCGCAACTGCACTCGCGCGTATTCAGGCCGGAAGAGTTCCAGATTTCCCCAGGCGAGACGGACAGCCTTTGGACTGGTGGCGTCTGTCCAGCTCGTGGTGGCTGGCAGTGGATTGGTGGTACTGAGGTCATGGCCGATCTGGCTGCCATCGACGCCGACGAGGCCCAGCGCGGTGCTGCGCAGGCCGGGGATGTCTTTGGCGATCTGACTGCCGGGATATTTGATGCGCTTCCACGGGCCCATGTTCCGCACGGCATTCTTCATGCGGGCTGGATCGCTGGCGTTCGCATCCCAGTAGGTTTTATCAAAATGCCACGCATAGCCACTCTGCGGGCCAGCCACACCGCTGCCCATGCCCCAAGGCGTGTTCCCGCGGCCATCGGGGTCGATAAGCGGGGTGATGGAGTTCACGCCAAAAGCGATGAGCTGCTCGGCATCCCAGCGCGTCGTCGGGGTGACGAGGTCACCGGAGTTGTTTTTCAGGACGTTGTCGGTGGTGGTGCCGGTATTGCCATCCAGACCGCCCATGCTCACCCAGCTCTGCCACGCGGTTTTCGGGTCGGTAGAGTAGAAGATGCCCGTGTCCGAGTAAACACCCGCCATGGTGCCGCGCATGAGACCGGTGCTGCTGTCCACGGTGAAGGCTTTGTCTCCGATGATGTTCGGACCGAGTTCTAGTCCCTTCAGCGAGTTCTGGACCTTCGCCCCCACAGAGCCATCCCCGAGCGCCAGGACGGACTGCCCTTTCATGGGCATGGGCACAAATTTTCCCGCACTATCAATGCGGCCATACTGCGCGCCGACGACCTGTGAACCCACTGGAATGAAAAAGGTGGAGTAGCCCCCTGCCCCGGTCGGCGTGCCCACGGAGGGGGTGGCCTTCATCACGAGGCCCACGACATCGCCTGACTGAATCAATGGTTGGCCGGCTGCCTGACGCTGCTGCATCCGAGCCAGTGTTTCCTGATCGAAACCGATGTAATCTGCACGCTGATTGAGATTATGAGCGAACGCTGATCCCTGGAAAATCAAGGCTCCGGCAAGCATGGCAGCTCCTAACCGAAGGCATGGCGAGAGCGCATCACTGTAGCGGCTAGCAGTCTCAAAAAATCCTTTTCCGCAGGACAACAGCCCCCTTAGTAAGGGCATGGATTTAGAGCCGGGAGGCGCACCGCCCCCGGACCTGCTGCCACAAGAAAGGCCGCTGGGTGAATCCATGAGTTCCATCAATTAAACCAATCTTATCCATATTCATTATAATTTCAATACAATTTAAGCTGATATTTAAAATAACTTAATAATTATCGCCGCGAATTCAGTTTTTTTCAAAAAACGAGCTCTTCGCCACCTGATCCGCTTCCCTGTCCTCCAAGGGAGAAGCCAGGAGCCATGTGCTGAAAACGGGACTCGACCTCCTTGGCAGAATCACTTGGCCGCGTAATCGGCATTTCCCGCTCTTTTGACGGGCGAGCAGAGACGAGATATCCCTGCTGTGCGTCGGCTGAGCATCACGGCACGAGGAAGTAGGCGCGGAATGGCTCCAGAAGTTTGGTTTCTGTGAGGTTTTCGGCAGTCGAGGAGGACTCGCGGAGCCACATGATGGGACTGAGGTAGAGCTGATCGTAGCCGGTCTGGGTGGCGTCGGAGTCGGCTTTCCAGAGGCGGAGGCGTGTGGCGGCGGACGGTGCGGTGGCGGCGCGGAAATTGTTTTCGGGGGTAAGGCCGAGGCTGAGGGGGGACTCGGCGGTTACACTGGCGCTGCTGAGGAAGCGGGTGGCAGTGGCAGGTTTGAGGGCAGGCTTGGTGGTGACTTGGCCGGTGAGGATGAGGGTGACTTCGCTCGTGCGGAGGTGGACGAGGAGGCCGTTCTGCTTTGGCAGAGTGAGGTCTTCAGTCCAGCCGGTGGCAGTGAGGTCGGTGGGGGTGAAGGTGTTGGCGGCAGGATCGAAGGTAAGGACACGGTCTTCGGGGGTGAAGAGGTCGGCGGGGAGCAGAGTACTGAGGGTGTGGTGGGCGCGGAGGGCGACTCGGGTGAGGGCTGGCAGGGACTCGGCGGCGACGAGCGTGGTGCTGGTGCTGGTGCTGGTGGATTCGTCGATCTCGTAGGCTAGGCCTGTGGTGAGGTCTTCGAGATAGAGTTCGGTGCTAGCGGGGAGGGTGACGGCGTTTGGCAGCGTGACGGTGAAGTCCGTTGCGGTGACGATTCCAGCGAAAAGTTCCGCTTTAACCAGCGGCATGGAGAGGGTGCGCTGGCCGATGGGGAAGGTCTCGCGGCTGAACATGACGGATGGCGAGACGGCGGTCTGCTCGGCAGTGCCGTCGAGATTGGCATCGAGGCTGACTTTCAGGCGGAAGAGGGCGCGAGGTTCGCGGGTGGTGGCGTCGAGATGGGCGTAACGAACGACTTGGCGGCCATCGCTGCCAATGGTCATGCTCGGAGTGACATTCGTTTTGGCCCAGGCGAGGGAGTCGAGGCTGGTTTCGAGTTCGTAGCGGATGTCGGCGCGACCATTGGCGGGGCGGGTGAAGAGGGCGTCGGCGGTGCCAAGGGGGGTGACTTCGAGGGTGAAGGTGCCTGCACCGCTCCGGCCATCGGCGGGATCGG
>JBILPY010000712.1:0-2738 GCA_044373575.1 Prosthecobacter sp.
TCGATCTCACGCGCGATGGTTGGTTGGAGCCGTGGACGCGTGTGCGAGCAGGTCGTGAAGAAGATGAAAAGCGACTGGCCGAGATGCCGGGCTTCTTTTCTGTGAATCAGACCTTCTCGATCAAGCCAGGTGCGAGTGTGCTGGCGACCATCAAAGCCGGTGAAGAAGCCGCGACGTATCCCGCTCTCGCCGCGCAGCGTTTCGGCGAAGGGCGAGTGGCCTCGGTGATGATCGGTGACCTCTGGCGCTGGGGTATGCGGGATGAAGACGCGCGTAAGGATTTCGACAAGGCATGGCGTCAACTCATGCGCTGGCTGGTCGTGGATGTGCCGGACAAGATTCAGTTCACCGCCTTGCCAGATGCCGAGCGAATGAAGCTGGAGGTCCGAGTGCGTGATGAGGCTTTCTTGCCCATGGATGATGCTGTGGTGAAGATTGATGTCACGGGGCCGGGTGTGAAAAAAAGTGAGTTGTTCGCCGAACCAAGCTTGAAGGAAGCGGGGCTGTTTGAAGCAGAGTTTTATCCGCGTGAGACAGGGGCGTATCGGGCGGTGGCGAAGGTTGAACTGCCTACAGATCAGACGGACAAGAAGATCGAATCCAAAGCCACAGGCTGGGTGCACGATCCGCTAGCGGATGAGTTTGCTTCGTTGAAGCCTGGTCGTGAATGGGCGGAGCGAGTGGCGAAGGATTCAGGCGGGCGAGTGCTGAGCTTGGCTGATTTGCCGAAACTGCCGGAGATTTTGAAGGACATTCGAGTGCCTGTGGAAGAAACCATCTCGACACCCTTTTGGCACGCCCCCTGGGTGTTTGCCGTGGTTCTCGGCCTACTCGGTGCCGAGTGGTATTTGAGAAGGAAAGGAGGGATGGCATGATCTCTGGCTCCCTCTCCCAGGCAGTGCATGACGAAACATCAAACAACTTCTTCCGGGGAGAGGGTTGGGGTGAGGGGCCGACCCGCGATTCCATGTTCACCTCACCTAGCCTCTCCCCGCATCAAGTCGGTCCTGGTTTCGAGCTCCTCAGCAGCGAGAGGGAAAAAACTGCCCGACTCGCACGTTTGCTGATGTCTGTGCTGGTTATGTTTACCAGCATAGTATATGCGGCACCTCGTGATGTCGAAGTCCTCATCGTCACGGGCGCACCTGGCGAGGATGAGTATGCAGAACGTTTCGAGAAGCAGGTAACGACTTGGAAAGCCGCCTGTGAGAAGTCAGGCATCGTGATCTCAGTTATCGGAAACGATGAGCATGATGCAGAGGCGCTGGAGGCAGCTTTGAACAAGGCAGCCACGAAGACCACCGGCCAGATGTGGCTCGTGCTGATCGGGCATGGGACGTTTGATAACCGCGAGGTGAAGTTCAATCTGCGCGGACCGGATGTGACGGCGAAGCAGTTCGCCGCGTGGTGTCAGCCAATCAAACGTGAGCTGATCTTCATCGACGGAGGTTCATCGAGCGCGGGCTTCCTTCAGCCGTTGGCGGGGAAGAACCGGATCATCGTCACAGGCACAAAGAGTGCGGATGAGATCTACTACACGCGCTTCGGCGAGTTCTTCGCGACTGCCATCGCGGGTGATCTGGCGGCGGATATGGATCAAGACAAGCAGGTGTCCATTCTGGAAGCATTCCGCCATGCCAGCAAACTGGCGACGGAATTTTACGAGAAGGAAGAACGCATCTCCACCGAGCACGCCCTCATCGAAGACAATGGCGACGGTGTGGGCACGCGATCCGAGGTTTTCAGCAAAGACGCTAAGGACATCAAAGACGGCGCACGAGCATCTCAGGTCGCGCTCGTTTTGAGCGAAGAAGAGATGAAGCTCACGGATGCGCAGCGTTCCAAGCGCGACGAACTGGAGCGGAAGCTCGAAGCGCTGAAAGCGAAACGCGCAGAGATGGAGGAGGCGCGCTACTACACTGAGGTAGAAGGCCTGCTGCGTGAGTTAGCCGAAGTCTATTGGATGCCATCAAGCGGTCGTTAAAGCGGCTCGCGCCCGGTTGCTTCGATGAACTGCTGACGGAGCATCTGACAAGCACGTTCCTTTTCATCGAGGGCGTGCTGGGCTTCCATGAGTTGTCGCTCCAGGATTTGCACACGCTGATGGAGCAAGGCATCGCCGCTGCCTTTTTCCAAATCGGGCCACTGGGCACCGACGAGTGTGGTGTGGGTGCTGCGGACGTGATGAGGGCTGGCCTGGAAGAAATCGAGTTCGCCGAGGCGGGACTCGGAGGCGTCTGTGCAGTCGATGAGGATGACGTTTTCGTCGATCTGGCCGGTGGCTAGGAATTCCTGAATGGTGGCGACGTTCGTGGGGCCGTAGAGATACTGGTCGGGCATTTGGATGAGCCAGTCCATCTGAAGCTCATGGATCATCGGGGCGCGGCGCCAGCTCTGGCGACCGTCGTCGGAGAGCTTGTCCATCGGGGCGATCTTTGCCTCCGAGGCAAACTGGAGCAGCGTGTCTGGGTCGAGTGGACCGTATTCCTCGTTAGTAGAGGCTTTGATGAGATGCCAGGTGCGGTTGGGCATGCCGGTATTCTAGCAGCCTGCCAGACTTTGCCAAGGCGCGATGGTGGTGGTAATAACCGCGCTTGAGCATTTTTGCCTACCGCGTTGATAGCACCCTGCGTGCTGATCTATGTCCGACAGGTGTGTTGAGCCGAATCAAGCCAACAACAACCTCACCCAAGCCTGTGCATTGGCCTGCACGAGGGCGGTGATGAGGATGGCGATGA
>JBILPY010000018.1:0-21078 GCA_044373575.1 Prosthecobacter sp.
AGGCTTTGGGACCGACGATACTTTCTATAACGCTTTCTTCACGGTTCAGAATTTCCTGGCTGATGTCTATGGTACACCCGGCAAAACAGATTTCACGGACATTGGCACTGCGGGTCTGAACCCCTTTGTTTTCGAGCCAGGAAACGCGACTGGCGACCTCGCTGCACTTGCTGCACGTCAGGTGCTCTTTGACTCCATCATCAATGATGTCGCCGCGAAGGCAGGCACGACCTTTTTTGACACCTATGCCGTTCAAGGCACCTACCTCGTCGCCAATTCCAATTTCTCGATCGCCAATAACACCGATCCCAACGCTCCTGACTACAACTGGCAGGATGCGCTCATCATTCTCTCGCCCGTCCCAGAGCCAAGTGGAGCCCTGTTGATCGCCTGCACCGGCCTCGTCGTCATGTTGCGCCGCTTCCGCAAGCTGGGCAAGGCGGCCCGCTGACCTCCGCGTTCCCGGCGGTCCCTGTCTTCAGGGCAAAGAAAGCCCGCTGAATGTCTCTCGAAGACAAACTCTACCCGCTGCTCCGGCTCTACGATGCCGCTCCGCAGCCGGTTAAATCCCTCGCCGGGCGTGCCTTTCGCAGCCTGCCCGCCGCATGGCGTTACGGCGGTGAGTATGCCCGTTTTCAAAACGAGGCTCGCGAGGTGGAAACGTGGGATTTGGAGACCCTCCGCCGTTACCAGATTGCGGCACTTCGTGAAAGTCTGATCGCGGCTAGTAGGGCACTGCTCTATGCGCGCCGTTTCGCTGAAGCAGGGGTGAAGCCCGATCAGTTTGAATCCCTGGAACAGCTCGCCGACTACCCATTCCTCACGAAGCAGGACCTCCTTCAGCATCGCGAAGAGCTCGTAAACCCCGAGATCGATGCCAAACAGCGCCTCTACATCACCACCGGTGGTTCCAGCGGCGTGCCCGTCGGCTTTTACCTCCAACGCGGCATCAGCCGATCGAAAGAACAGGCCTACCTCGAAGCCCAATGGTCGCGCCGTGGCTACCGGGTCGGAGATCGCGTGGCCGTCATTCGCGGAGGAGTGACCTCCAACAAGGCGCGCGGTCGCATCAGCTTCTATGATGCCACCCGAGACTGGCTCATCCTCTCCTCCTACCACCTCACCGCCCAGCGCCTGCCCGAATACGTCGCCGCCCTGAATCGCTTCCGTCCGCAGCATCTCCACGCCTACCCCAGCGCCGCTCTTTTGCTCGCCCGTGGCCTGGAGCAGACCGGACTGAAGCTCGACTTCCGTCTCACCTCCGTGCTCTGCGGCTCCGAAAAGCTCACCGCCGACTCTCAGGAGTATCTGGAGCGCATTCTCGGAACCCGCGTCTTCCATTGGTACGGCCACAGCGAGCGCGTCGTCCTCGCAGGGCAGGGCCGCCAGTCGGATCACCTCCACTTCTGGCCCACCTATGGCTTCGTCGAGTTCGCCGAGCCTGACGAAAACGGCCACCGCGAGATCATCGGCACCTCCTTTCACAACCACGTCATGCCGCTCGTGCGCTACCGCACTGGCGATTACGCCCGCTTCTCTGGGAAACCGGCAAACGAGCTGCCTGGCATGGCTGAAATCGCCGCCGTTGTCGGGCGCGACTACGAGTTTCTCGTCAGCGCCACCGGCCGCCAGATCTCTCTCACGGCCATCAACATGCATGACCGCATCTTTGACAGCCTGCTCGCCGTGCAATTCGCCCAGGAAAAGCCCGGCAAAGTCGAGTTCCGCTACCAGCCCGGCCCTCAGTGGCAAAGCTCGCGCCTCGAACCCATCCGCACCGGTCTCCTCCACAAACTCGGCGACGACTTCACCCTCACGTTGAAAGAAGTCCCCGAAGTCGAAAAGACCACTGCTGGGAAGCACAAATGGCTGGTGACG
Organism: Prosthecobacter sp.; assembly: GCA_044373575.1. GTDB lineage: Bacteria > Verrucomicrobiota > Verrucomicrobiia > Verrucomicrobiales > Verrucomicrobiaceae > Prosthecobacter. The sequence goes on from JBILPY010000018.1 coordinate 1,879, forward strand.
AAGCTGAATCACTGACCTCCTCATTCATGCAACAACTCGCCCAATACCAGGACGGACGTCTCGAACTCCAGGAGGTGCCTGCGCCGCTGCCGCCGCCGGGGGGCATTCTCGTGCGGACGACGTGTTCGGTGATCTCGCCAGGGACGGAAAAGATGAAGGTGGAGCAGGCGCGGATGTCGCTATTGCAAAAGGCGAAGGCCCGCCCGGATCAGGTGAAGAAGGTGATCGACACAGCCCGCACGCTGGGCTGGAAGTCGGCTCTCGAAAAGGTGCGCAACCGCCTCGAATCACCTACACCGCTCGGCTACTCGGCGGCGGGTGTCGTCGTCGCGGTCGATGAACTGAACACGCGATTCCGTGTCGGGGACCGCGTAGCCTGTGGCGGTGCGGAGTGTGCGTTTCATGCGGAAATGATCGGTGTGCCGGATCTGCTCGCGTCGCCGATTCCTGAAGGCGTGGAAGACTGGCAGGCGGCCTACACGACCCTCGCCTCGATCTCGATGGAGGGCGTTCGCCAGTCGGGTGCTCGTCTGGGCGAGCGAGTGCTCGTCATGGGCCAGGGGCTTGTGGGCTTGCTCGCCACGAGTTTGCTCAAAGCCAGCGGCGCTCGCGTGATGACTGTGGACTTCGTGGCGGCACGTTTGCAAACCTCCCTCGCCATGGGTGCCGAGCGTGTGGTGAACCCCTCGCAGTCGAAACTCGAAGACGAAGTTCGTGACTGGACAGATGGTCACGGAGTCGACGCCGTGCTGCTCTGCGTCGGCGGCAAAGGTCGCGATGCTGCGGACAGTGCCATCGCCTGTCTGCGCGATCGCGGAGTGATGGTGATCGTGGGCATCTACGATGCCGAGCTGAGCTGGAAGACCGCCTATATGAAGGACATCCAGGTCCGCTACTGCCGCAGCTACGGCCCTGGCCGCTACGACCCGAGCTATGAATGGGGCGGTCACGACTACCCCATCGGCCATGTCCGTTGGACAGAAAACCGCAACTTCGAAGCCTGCCTGCATCTGATGAAATCCGGCGCCCTGGATTTGAATCCCGTCTCGACGCGGCGCGTGGCTTTTGGCGATGTGCTCTCGGTCTATGATCATTTAGAGGCTGAGCTGGGGGTGGTGATCGAGTATCCAAGTGCTCAGTCCTCAGTGCACAGTTCACAGTCAGATGCCTTCGTTTCAAAACTGAGCACCGGGCACTGCGCACTTCGCACTTTGGCCTCACCGTGCGACCGGCTCGACGTCATCGGCGCCGGCAACTTCGCCCGCACGATGCTGCTGCCGCATGTGAAAGGTCAGATCACTCTGGGCACCATCGTCAATGCCACAGGTCTTAGCTCGCGGCATGTGAAGGAGAAGTTCGGTTTCGCGAATGCCGAGACGGATGCGGCGAAGGTCCTCGAAGGCAAAGACAGCGCTGTGATGATCGGCACACGGCATAATCTACACGCCCCACTCACGGTTCGTGCTCTCGCCGCAAACAAGCATGTCTTCGTCGAAAAACCGCTCTGCCTGACTCGCGACGAACTCACGCAGATCGACTCCGCCATCAGCGCATCTAAAGGCAGCGTCATGGTCGGCTTCAATCGTCGTTTTGCCCCCGCCACTGTGGAGCTGAAGAAAATCCTCAGCAGCATCTCGGGGCCGAAAACTCTCGCCTTCCACGTCTTCGCCGGGCCTCTCGCGCCGGATCATTGGTATGCGAATCTGGAAGAAAGTGGTGGGCGGGTGCTTGGCGAGGCCTGCCACTTCTTCGACTTCGCCTGCCACCTGCTCGGCAAACCCACCCGCGTCACCGCGCAGACCGTCGGGCGCAGTGCCTTCCCGGATTCCGTCACTGCCCAGATCGAGTTTGCCGATGGCTCAGCGGCTCAGATCATCTACTCGGCGGAGGGCGACTTCGCCTTCCCCAAGGAGACCTTCCGCGTCTTTGCCAGCGGTCTCGTGGCGGAGTGCGTGAACTTCCAGGAGTTGGCCATCCACCGTCGCCGCAAACGGGTGGTGACGAAGTTTGGCAGCAAAGGTCACGCAGAGGAGATGGCGGCTTGGCTGGCCTACTTGAAATGTCAGAGTGCCCACCCGTTGCCTTATCCAGAGGCACGCCAGAGCATGGCGCTGACCTTTGCCGTGATGGAGAGTTTGCGTGAGGGGCGAGGCGTCCTGATTTGAATGAACCTGTGAACGGGGCTTGAGCCCCGGCACGGGGGACGCTAGAAGAGGCGCCATGTCGCGTCTCGCTTGGTATGTCCATCGACTCCGGGCCATGAGCCCTGGAGAGGTGACGCACCGTTTTGGCGACTGGTGGCGGCAGCTTACGCAAAGTGGGTTCGTGCGGCGTGTGGTTAAGTTCGACCCCGGTGCCGCCGATGACAAAGCGGCGCGTCTGCCCGAGCGCGCCACGGTACCCGCAGCTTTACGCACGCAACTCGCAGCAGATGCGGAAAAGCTCCTGCTTGGCGAGTGGCAGCTCTTTGGCTGGAAGGCGGTGGAGGTCGGCGCGCCGCCGTGCTGGCACCGCGATCCTGCCTGCGGTGTGGTCATCGCTCATGACACGCCTTCGAGTCGGCTCGACTACCGTCGCCTGCCCGATGGAGCCGATGCCAGAACCATCTGGGAGATCAATCGCTGGACGGAGATGACGCGGCTGGCCATGCATGGCTGGCTGAATGACGACGCCAATGCCATCCGCACTGCGCAGCTCTGGCTGGAGGACTGGTGCGAACGGAACCCACCCGGCATAGGCATCAACTGGACCAGCCCGCTGGAAGTGGCGCTGCGCCTGATCAATTTCACCTGGTTCGACGCGCTTGTGACTGCCTGGGCCACGAACCAGACGGCGCGTGGCCATTCGCTGCGGGATCACCAGACTGGACTGCGCAGACGCATCGTGCCCGTTCACGCCGCGTGGGTTTGGCGGCATCGCTCTGCAGGTTCTTCGGCAAACAACCATTTATTGGGCGAACTCGCAGCGCTCGTCCTCGCCGTCTCACGCTGGCCCGCTTTGGAAAAGATCGCGTGCAGTGCCGAGACCGCCTGGGATTCCCTCGGGAAGGAAGTGCTGGCGCAGTTCGCCACTGATGGCGGCTCGCATGAGCAGGCGCTGCACTACCACGCCTTCGCCTTTGATCTAGCCTGGCAGGCAGCGCGTGCAGTGGGCTGTCGCGCGGGCGCTGTGCATGATCGCCTGGCGCTGGCGGCGCGGTTTTACCTGGCGCTCGGCCACGGCACTGAGCCTTGGGATTTCGGCGATAGCGATGAAGCTGTCGTCGTGCCACTCACTCAAAGCAGCACTCATGCGGCTGAAGAGTGGCGTGCGTGGTTGCTCGGCGATGAAGGCAGCCTCCGCTGGTGGCTCGGCCCGCCGCCCATGGTCGCCTTGAACACACCTACCGCCGGTCTTACTGTTCATGAGTGGCAGATTTTTTCCATCTCCGGTTACGCTGCACTACGTTCCCACGGCTGGATGGCGCGGCTGGATGCATCACCGCTCGGCTTCGGCCGTCTCGCGGCGCATGGTCATGGCGATGCGTTGCACGTTTCGATCTGGGATGGTCCCTACGCTTTGCTTATTGATCCCGGCACTGGTGGTTATCACGGTCACGCTGCGCTGCGCGCGGAACTCGCTGGATGGACTGCCCACAACGGTCCGCATCCGCATCCTGTTGGCTTCGAGACCCCGCGTCGCATCGGCCCATTCCTCCAGATCCAGCATCACCCGGTGCCAAAACTTGTCGTCGAGGGCAGCACCGCCATGGCTCGATTCGAGCATGAGCGCCATTCCTTCCAGCGCCAGGTCCGCCGTCAGGAGAACCAGCTCGAAATCCGTGATACCGAAGACTATCGCAAGCCTTTTGCCGTCACCTGGACTCTGCCGCCAGGGGCCGAGGTGAAACAAACCTCCTCAGGTGCCGAGAGCATCTTTATCCTCACCCGTGCTGGGAAGCGCTGGCAGCTCACCCTGCAAGCCAGCGATGCCGAGGTGACTCTCGATGAAAGACGCGTCTCGTCCGCCTATGGCAGCATCGAGTCCTCTCGGGTCATTTCCGTGCGGAATGTGAGCGCCGGTTTGGTGACGAAGATCCAGCGCCTTGCCTGATCACCACACCCGTTTGTTGGCGATCTGAGCAAAGGCGAGGCCCAGAGCCATGTTCAGCTCCTCCAAAGTGGCCCGTTCCAGAATCGCGTCCGGCTTAGGTGGGACCGGTTCGATGATTGTCCGCACCATGGGCAGCGCAGACCGGCTCTCAAACCCCGTCGGAGGTGCCTCGAAAAGGCAGGGTTTCTGAGATGCGTTCGTGACCTCTACTTCGTTCAGCCCTGTAAGCTGATCGAGCTCCTGACGCAGACGCTCCAAAGTCTGCCTGAGAACGACGAACTGCTCATGGGTGGGCATCTTGTCTTCGTGCAATTCTGGAATTTCTGGCAAAGGCGGAAAGGTCATAGAGTTGAAATTTTAATGCACATCACCCAAATTTCAAAAATTTATAAGGTGTAATCAGCAATTTTTATAATTTCCATCTGAAGCGAGGTTAATGTTGATATTGCCCATCGACAATAATGAAAATCATTCGCCTCCCGGCTTGCTTTCCCAGGAGGATCGGCGATTCTCACGACCTTTTCAAAATTCCCCTGATATGAGCAAAGCCTCCGTTGAAGACATCAAACTCGCCTCCGCCGGCCTCCGCGGCCAGCTCGGCGAGCTATTCGCTGACACCAGCACCCCGAACATCCCGGAGGACTCGAACATCCTTCTGAAGCACCACGGTTCCTACCAGCAGGATGACCGCGACGTGCGCGCCGAGCGCACCAAGGCCAAGCTCGAAAAAGCCTGGAGCTTCATGATCCGCAGCAAGATGCCCGGCGGCCGCATCTCCTCCGCCCAGTGGCTCATCCACGACGATCTTTGCACGAAAGCCTGCGGCAACATGCGCCTGACCAACCGTCAGGGCATCCAGCTACACGGCGTTCTCAAAGGCGGCCTGAAGGAAGTCATCCACAACGTCTGCCACAGTGGCCTCAGCACCATGGGCGCCTGCGGCGACGTGGTGCGCAACACCATGGGCCCAGCCGCTCCAATCAAGGACGCCGTCCATGCCGACACTCAGAAGCTCACGGAAGAGATCAGCCAGCGCTTCCTCTGGCGCTCCACTGCCTATGCCGACATCTGGCTCGACGGTGAAAAGATTGATCCCGAGTGGATCAAAGACCCCGAGGTCAATCCAGCCGTCCGTGAGGCCACCAAGGCTCCAGAAGGCGATGATCCCATCTACGGCAAAGTTTATCTGCCCCGCAAATTCAAGATCGGCGTGGCCATCCAGCCGCTCAATGACGCGGACATCTACTCCCAGGACGTCGGCCTCGTGCCTCACGTCGTGAATGGCGAAGTCGAAGGCTACACAATCACCGTCGGCGGTGGCTTTGGCATGAGCCATGGCCAGCTCAGCACGCGGCCCTTCCTCGGCCAGCCTTTGCTTTATGCGAAACGTGAGAACGTCGTCGATGCCATCGAGGCAGTCGTCACCACGCAGCGCGACCACGGCAACCGCACCGAGCGCAAAAACGCCCGTCTCAAATACACCGTGCAGACCATGGGCCTCGACGGCTTCCGCGCCGAAGTCGTCCGTCGCCTCCCCGGCATCGAGACCTTCCCGCCAAAGGAACTCAGCTTCGATACCGTCGAGGACAACCTCGGCTGGCATGAACAGGGTGACGGCAAGCTCTACTGCGCCGTCTTTGTCAGCATGGGCCGCATCGTGGACCGCGAAGACGGCCCGCAATACCGCGCCTGCTTCCGCGAGATCGCCGAGACGGTGAAATGCCCCATCATCGTGACCCCAAACACGAATCTCATCCTCGCCGACATCGATCCTGCCGACAAAGCCAAGGTCGATGCCATCCTCGCCAAGCACGGCGTCGTCCATTCCGACGGCATGACCCGCGCCCGCAAGGTCGCCCACGCCTGCGTCGCCCTGCCGACCTGCGGCCTCGCCCTCAGCGAGTCGGAGCGCGCCCTCCCTGGCTTCATGGACAAGATCGACGCCACACTGCGTGAACTCGGTCTCGAAGACGAACCCATCCTCTTCCGCATGACCGGCTGCCCGAACGGCTGTGGCCGCCCTTACAACGCCGACTTCGGCTTCGTGGGTCGCTCACCCAACAAGTACGCCATGTTTGTTGGCGGCAGCATCCGTGGAAACCGCCTCGCCGGCCTCGAGTACAAGAGCGTCCTCGGTGAAGATGTCCCCGTGAAAGTCCGCGAACTGCTCGAAGCCTTCAAAGCCGAGCGCAAGGAAGGCGAAATCTTCGCCGACTGGTTCGGCCGCACCCGCACCAAAGGTGCCGAGCCAACACCCGAGCAGTTCCACATCGAACTCGCCGAACGCGCCGCCAAGCTGGCCGGTGAAAAGGTGAGTGCTGCGGAATAATTGACCCTGCTTTCAGCCTGAAATCGCCGTTAAGAACTGACGACGATTTCAGGCGGCACCTCGCTGGATAACCTCCGTCGTTGCCCTGCCAACGGGCTCAGTCTGGCCCAGCGAAAATGCCACAGTGTTCCGACCTTTGTCAGGCCGCTGACGGTCGAGAGCAGTAGCAGCGGCCAGCCTGTGCGCAGGCCCATCGCCATGGCAAAGACGACCGTCGAGATATCTTTGAGCAGGAAGAACTGATGCATGCGGATCGACACTGCGCCCGTGCGCCCTGATCGCCGGATCAGCAGGATTTGGTGTGTGTAGCCCTGCGCCAGAATGACCGTCGCCACCACGATCAGCGCTTGGGAAAGACTGCGACACCACACCACGGCTTCAGCGTTGATCATGAGCAACCCTGGCAGCCCAAAAAACACCGCCGTGCACAGCGCAAAGTTCATCGTCGAAAGTCGATCACGTCTGGCCCGCATGATCTCCCAAAGCACGGCCAACGAGAGCAGTGACGCAGCCAATCTCGTCCACACGAGATAGTGATTGAACCGCTCAAGGCAGGCACCGTAGAGAAAGAAGGAAAAGAAAGCCAGGTAGCTGCTGACGAACTGGTTCAGCGAAAGCACCGCCGTCGTCCCATCCTGCAACCGGCCATCCTGCTTCTGCTGTTTGCGATCCCAAACAATCCGCAACTGCTCCCACAGCCCTCCCAGCGTCAGCAGGAAGATGATGGAATTAATGAAACCGGTGACGTGGTAGCTCATGCGTGCGTGTTCAATGCCGCTTCAAGAAGCGCCAAGCCCCAAAAGCGACGAGGCAAAGCGCCGCTCCTATCGCCCACGGACGCCAGTCATGCGATTTCGCTGGCTCCTGAAACACCGACTCCACCGCGTAGCCTGTGTCATAGAGGTAATCTGGCTCGCTCAGGCTGAAGGGCACCTGAGTGCGTAGTTCGTCTTGTTCATACGTCGCCTCGATCGTCCCCAGCGGCCCGGTTTGATCCCACAGCTCAAAGTTCAGCCACAAGTCCGCCAGCATCGGCGAGACCTGCTGAACAAAGGTGATGTCCACATACCTCACCGGATAGTCCGCCTCCGCCACCCGCATCAAACCCTCGGTGGATGGCCAGACACACTCCAGTGGCTTCGCTGTGCCGAGCGTGGCCTTCTGCCCATTCACCTCGACCTGCACCTTCTGTCCGAGAAAGGCCAGCACCTTGGGCGTCGAAGCATCCAGCTCCGACTTGTCGATCTGCCGATCTCCATTGACGTCCATGCTGCCGACGAAACGAGTCAGCATCACCAGATTGAAGGTGAACCGCATCTCCACCCGTTGCCGCTCCAGCTTCACTCGCAGATAGCTGATGTCGGAAGGATGCCCCCTGGCCGACGGGGTCATGAGCAGCAGCAGAAAACCAAGTCTGAAGGCAACCACGCGCATGATCTTGAGCTAGAAGGCAAACCCCACCGTGATATGCAGCATCCCGCGGCCTTCACCTTCTTTGGCAGACAGGTTGTGCCCGTAGTCGATACGGATCGGGCCAAAGGGCAGGTGATAGCGTAACCCAGCGCCGACGGCGGTGCGGAAGTCGCCGCTGTAGCTGAAAGGACTGCTGTTGTTATCGCGACCAAGGCTGCCGATGTCGGTGAAGACGGCGAACTCGAGATTGTTGTAGATCTCGTAGCTGAACTCGGCGCTGGTGATCAAAGCTGACGTGCCACCGAGAGGAGTTCCGCCTTGCGTGAGTGGACCGAGTTCTCGCTCGGCGAAGGCGCGGACGCTGTTCGGGCCACCATTGAAGACACGCGAGTCGATGGGGATGTCCTCGGCAGCAGCGCCCTGGATATTCAGCAAAGCTCCTCCGGCGGCGAAGCGAAACTTCTTCGTGATCGGCTGATACCACGCGCCGCGCAGATCCGTGCGCAGGTAGCTCACGCCGGAGCCCATGGCATCCAGCGTTGTCTCGATGCGCGCATTGAGAAACCAGCCCTTCTTCGGCAGCACGGCGCTGTCGCGATGATCCAGCATGAAGTTCATGCCGACGAACGCCAGCGTGTAGAGGTCCGGGCCGAGTTCTTCTTCCGTGAGCACCGTGGAATCGACCGTGTTGATCGAGAGACCACCGAAGAGGCCATAACTAAAGGTGCGGCTCACTCGGCGGGCGAGTTCCACGTTCAGGCTCGTGCCGTATCGCGCATACTCGAAGAGATCAAAGCTCTCCACTGCCAGCCTTGCCGTGGCGGCGTAGGGGGAGTTCATGAAAGCGGGATCTTTGATGCTCACGGAGCCGAGCGGACCCGCCGTGCTCCAGCTCAAATCAGCCGCCAGCGTGTTGCCAGTGTCGTAGAGGTTCGTGTTCTTCCACGTCACGCCAAACTGCGGCCCCAGGAAGGTATCGAAGCCGAGTTCAAAGCCGAGCGTCTTCGGCTTCGTCTCCTCACCCGCGATGTGCAGATCAGCGACAGGTGCGTTCGCTTCATCGGCACCACGTTTGATGTTCACCGGCAGCGGCTCAGCATCAGGCACCTTCACCGGGTCCACATCCAGCCGGGCAAACATGCTCGTGTCCAAAGCGCGACGAAACACGAGATCAAGATTGTCCGCCGAGTAGTAGTGATTCTCCAGCTCGCGGAAGCCCGCTTTGATCACGCGCTGCGAGCCTTTGCTGAAGCCCGCATTCGGCACCACCTGCCCCACGCGATAGCGCGCGCCGGGTTTCAAAACGAGATCCACATCCACCGTTCCGCCCTTCGTGCCGAGGTCATACTTCGAGATCGTCTCCGCATCCAGCCAGCCGGCCTCATGCGCGAGGCTGGTCAGTTGCGTCTCGATCTGCTGCACGCGCGCTTCGTTAAATGGTCCGCCATTCACTGCCGCGATGATCTCATGCGCGCGCTTCATCAGCTCTGGCGGCGCGCCACTGAAGCTCACCTGCCCGAACTCGAATTGCGGCCCCGCTTTGACCTCCAGCGTCAGATCGCGCCGCCCCTCGGGATCAAGCCCCGCCGCAGGCAGCAGCGTTGTCTCAGCATTCAAGTAACCCTCCGCGCGCAAGCGACGCTGCACCAGTCCGGCACCCGTGTTCAGATCACCGCCGACCCACACGGGATTTTGCTTGTCGGCACCGTCTTTCTCGATGCTCGGGCGCAGCAGGAACTTCCGCATCTCTTCCTGCGGCAGGATGGCGGTGTCGCCCTTCCAAGTCACGCTGCCCACTCTCGTTTGCGGCCCGCTTTGCACGGTGAGCACGATGACGCCGCTCTTGATCTCCCAGCGCACCTCCGCCTCCGGCCAGCCCTCGCGGATGTAATGCTGCCGCGTGAAGAAGGCCAGGTCATCCGCCAGCGGCTCAGTCACGGCGCTCGTGCCGGAGAGCGTGAGTTGGTCCTTCAGCATCGACTGCAAAGTCTCCCATTGGGTGTCATCCGCACCGCTCACGGTGACCGCGAGCGCACCTTCGCGGACATGGAGCGCCGACGAGTCGTCGGCCGCCTGGGACATCACCAACATCACCAAAACCAAGGCACCCGCAAAAGCGCGCCAGCGTCTTGGAGTGCGGCGGCTGTGACGCCGCTTTCCGATGTCTCCCGTCGTTCGTAAACTCCCACCGCCGTCGAAAGAGGTGTCGGCAGCCCTACGGGGTTCTGCCACCGCACTCCAGGACGCTACCGCGACGACGACACTCCGATTACTGCGGAGGCAGCGGCGGGGGTATTTGCGGCGTGACATTCCCCGCCGTCTCGCCTTTGAAGCTGCCTTTGTCAATCTGGCCGAGCATGTCGATGAAGGCATCTTCAAGCCGGCGCTCTTCGCGGTGGAAATCTGTGACGAGCAGACCGTCGATGATCATGCGCTTCAGCGTGCCGGCGAGCACGGCTTCGTCGGTGGACTCGATGCGCAGTCGGGCACCGCGTTTCGTTTCATCTACCACCTTCACGAGCGGTGCTGTAAGCGCCCACTCAATGAGTTTGGCGGGCTCGCCGGAGATCTGCACATTCACCAGAGTTTCGGGCGTGGCGCTGGTGCGGGTCATGCTCTCGGCGTCGCCGTGATGCACGATGCGGCCTTTGTCGATGAAGAGCAGCGTGTCGCACATCTCGCCGAGTTCGCTGAGGATGTGCGAGCTGATGAGGATGGTCTTCCCCTCATCGGCGAGGATGCGGATGAGGCTCTTCAGCTCCACTCGCGCCTTTGGATCGAGACCCGCCGCAGGCTCGTCCATGATCAAAATCTGCGGATCATGCAGCAGCGCGCGGCCCAGGCAGAGGCGCTGCGTCTGGCCTTTGGACATCTTGTTGCTCAGGCGATCCGCCAGCGGCGTGAGGTCGGTGAAGTCCATCACCTCCTGGATGCGCTGCAAGCGCTCCGCGCCTTTGTAGCCGAGCGCACGCGCGTAGAAATCGAGGTACTCCAGCACGGTCATGTGCTCGTAAGTGCCAAAACTGTCCGGCATCCAGCCGAGCAGTCGGCGCACCTTTGCGGGATAATGCACCACGTTGTGCCCGCCCACTTTCGCGATGCCGCCGCTCGGATGATCCAGCGTGGCGAGGATGCGCATCGTGGTCGTCTTGCCTGCACCATTCGCACCGACAAAGCCGACGACACTGCCGTGATTGATGCTGAAGGAGACGCCATCCACCGCCTTCAATGCGCCAAAGCTGCGCCGCAGATCCTCCACGACGATGGCAGGCTGGGAGGTGTCGAGTTCGGCGGATGAAGACATCAGTGAAAAGAGATCAAGGTTGCGCCAGCGAACCAAAGACGACCACACGATCCTGCTGCCAGCGGATGGAAGGCAGCGTGTCGATGGCAAAGCTGGGCGCGGCTTTGGCGATGGCGAAGAAGGTGTTGCGGGGCAGCGTGCCGTTGATCATGCCCATCAAGCGGCTGCGCGTGTGGCCGCCCGAGAGTTTGATCGGGTCTTCGAGAATACTGCGGAGCGTGCTGCTATCGGACTTGGTGAGCTTCACCTGTTGGCCTGTGGCGAGGGCACCCTTCGCGCGCCAGATACCGCCGTTGGCATTCACATAAAAGAGGTCATCGATGCTGAACCCGAGCGCGGAGATGACTTCGGGAGCAGCATCAGTCGCGAGTCCCGTTTTCATCTCAAGTCGAGCACGCGAAGACACCACAGCGCGCAGGATTTGACCCTGCTCGGCGCGGCTTTGGAAGTAATTACCACCACGCAGGCTGCCCTCCTGGGAGAGCTGCGCGGGCTGGGAGTTGTTGTTGCTCTTCAGCTTCACCCAGGGCGTATCTGGCAGCGCGAGCGGCTCGATCAAAGCGGGCTGCTTCACCTCGAATCCACCGCCGAGCAGCACGCCAGTGCGGCTGACCTGCTCCTGCGTGACGTAGGCTGCCGCTTCTTCCGGCTGGAGGTCGATGGCGATGAGTCGTGCGCCCATGCCGCCCGTGCCGTCTTGAGTCAAAATGATGCCCACCATGAGCAAGCTCGCGCCGACTGACAGCAGCGGTGTGGTGATGAACAAACGATGTCGCCGCCCCGATGGTGCGAGCACGAAGAGATTCACCGGCCCGACGAGGATGCCGAAGACGACGAGGAAGGCCACGACCTGCCAGGAGGCGAAGTTCCGCTCGCCGAGTGCATTGAGCAGCTCCCACACCGGCTTGCGGATGCTGCCAGTCGAGAGACCCGAGTAGCCAGCGGTGATGTCTTGGGCGCGTGTTTGTGTGCCATAGTAGCGTCCGACGGTGACACCTGCATCGAGCGACTTGCCATCCCATCGGATCAGTTTGATCACGCCGAGCGAGATCTCTTTCTGATCCGACTCAAAGCCCTGAGGCAGACCAAGTCCAGCGGGTGTGATACCAGCCGTGGCATAGATATGCAGTTCGCCATGAAAGCGCACCCATTGCATCACCGCGAGCTGCTGCCCAGGCTTCAGCGACTGCCATTCGTTGCTTGTGATCATGAGGAAATCAAAGCCGCTGAGGCCACGCCAGTCTTCCGGTAGATCGGCAGGAGAAAAAGCGCTACCGAAGAAGTTGCTGCTGCCACCTCCTCTTGAGCCAGATTTGGTTCGTCTTTCGATCTCGTCCTTCAGTTTCGAGTGATTTGCATCCGCCAGCCCTTTGCTGATGGCGATGGCGGGGAAGTCATCGGCTCGGTTGGCGTAGTCTTGGAAAGACTTCGTGCTCAGTCCCGGGACATCGACGGAGATATGAAGCTGGTGATTATTGTTCCAGTAGCCGGAACTGGTGTCTCCGTAGTTCACAGACAGCGGCGCGAGGAAGGTTGCCGACTGCGTACTGTGTGCCGGCACCGCGAGCGCGAGCCGGCTGCGATGCTCATTCTCCCGGCGAAATTGCTGTGTCTTGGAGAGGAAGGAAAAGTCCCAGCGCATGTCGCCATCCGTCCCATTCGTCGCCACGATGCGCAGCGGCGCGTAACCGGAAGGTGGCAGCGGATCAAACACGCTGCGTATCTCCAGTGCGCGCGCGCCATCGCTGGTGAGATTGCCATTCGTGATGGTCTTCTGAGCCAGCGCTGATGAAGCTAGCAAGCAGAGCAGGAGCGTGATTTGAGTAGTCTCCCGATTCATGCCACCTCCTTCAAGGTCTTCGGTGTCACCAGATTCTGCACCGGCACTTCAGCCAGGATCGCACGCACCACACTGGCACTGGTCCGGCCATCCATGCGTGCTGTGTAATCCAGCAGCACACGATGATTCAGCACTGGCAGGGCCAGCGCCTGCACGTCTTCAAAGCTCGCATTCGGTCGCCCATGCATCAGGGCTCTCGCCTTCGCCGCCGAGGCCAGACTCAGCGCGGCACGCGGGCTCGCGCCGTAGCGTACACCTTCGGATGCCTTCGACTGCCCCGGATGCGTGGCATCGACAATGCGGGCGATGTAATCCGCGACGATGTCCGGCAGATACACCCGCCGCGCCACGGCCTGGATGTGGGCGAACTCCTCGCGCGTGGTGATGGCAGGCACCTGCGGCTCCACACCGAGTTCACGATGCGTGACGATCTTCGCCAGCGTCGCTGCGCTGTTGCGCAGCACCTCCAGTTTGAAGAGAAAGCGGTCCACCTGCGCCTCGGGCAGCGGATAGGTGCCTTCGAGTTCGATGGGGTTTTGCGTGGCCAGCACGAAGAACGGATCAGGCAGCGTGTGCGTCTGCCCGAGCACCGTCACGCGGCGCTCCTGCATGGCTTCGAGCAGCGCCGATTGCGTCTTCGGCGAGGCACGATTGATCTCATCCGCGAGCAGCAGATTCGTAAAGATCGGCCCCGGTTGGAAGACGAACTCGCGTCGCCCATCCACCTCCTGAAGCACGGGATTTCCCGTGATGTCGCCCGGCAGCAAATCCGGCGTGAACTGCACCCGCCGAGTCGTCAGGTTCAGTGCCTTCGCCAGTCCTTTGACCAGCTCCGTCTTGCCCAGCCCCGGCAGACCCTCCAGCAGCACATGCCCGCGTGCGATCACGCCGCACAGCGTCAGATCGATGAGCTCATTTTGACCAAACAGCACCTCATTCAAAGCCTGCCGCAGCGCAGCAATGGGTTTCGAGGCGGAGACAAGCTCAGATTCAGTGGCAAACGCGTCAGCGGACATCGGCGCGGAGTTAAGCAGCGGCAGGGCAGGCGAGTCGAGAGGAAAAGCAGCCACCACGATCTCTCCACAGGATTTACAAGATTGTCAGGATTAACAGGTCTGAAAAATCCTGTTGATCCTGTGAATCATGTTCATCCTGTAGCTGAGGCCATGATGGACAGTGGAGTGACGCTTAGCCCCTGATCTCCAATCACCGCCGCAGGGCCAGCACCAGATCATTGTAGGCCTGCCGCATCACCTCCATGTCCGCCGTCGTGGGCGGGTCATTGGTGAAAGGGGTATCCAGCGTGCCCACACCGTTCGAGTTATTGCTCGCCTGGCTCAGCGTGTTGAGCTGCGCGTTGTTCAGGTCCACCTGCGTCACTTCGCCGTTCTGGCCCGCCGGGCCTGTGGCACCATCGCTGCCGCGCGGGATGCCGAAGGTGAAGCGCACGTTCGCGCCATCGAAGTTCACGCCCACAGTCGCAGGCTCACCAGGATTCAGCGTGTTCACCGCATCCACGATGGCATTGGCAAAGGGCGGTCCCTGGGGGCCTGGGGCACCGTCGTTGCCATTGCTTCCCGAGGCACCTTGCGCCCCGTCATTCCCACGCGGGATGCTGAAGCTCAGGTGCAGCGTGCCGCCGCTCACGCTGACGGACACATTCGCCGGATCGCCGGGATTCACCGTGGTCACGCCATCCACCTGCGCGGCAGTGACGGTGACGATGTTGTTGATCAAGTTAAACAGCGCCTGGAACTGATCGCGGATCACCTGCGATTCGAGCGGCGAGTTGGGCAGTGGAAGGGTGGGGTCGTAGGGCATGGCGGCTTGGGTGGTGGCGTAGGCTTTCTAGCCTGCGGGTTTGGAAAAGGTGTCGGACACCTGGCTTGGCTCAGGATGGATCTCGGCTTTCAGGTTCAGAGGCCCGGCTTGGCAGCTCGTCGGCAGAAGTTTCTCGTTCATCGCCTCGGCTTGCGGGCTCAGGACTGGCGCTTGCTTGGTGGAGGCTGCTTTTTTCTCCTTCAGAGCGAGAAATTAGGAGTTCCGAGCTTCCAATTGCTCGGTCGCCGGGACTTGTTTCTCCCTCGGAGGGAGCTTTTTCTCTTGGGCGGGTACTTATTAATTCCTGTGAGGGAGCAATGAGTCACTCGCCGGGACTTTCAGGGGGGTGGCAGTGACTTGTTAACTCCTGGCCGGGACTTATTCATTCCTGCGCGATAGCTTTTTCTCCCTCGGAAGGACCTTTTAGACCCTCGGAACTCCTAATTGCAGGCCCGCCGGGACTAATTAAGTCCCAGCGGGATACTTTTAACTCTGAAAAGCGTCCATTTTTATGGCGATTCAGAGTTTCCGGCAGTTTTAGGGCGTCGGGGGCGTGGGCGGCTCGGCTTTCGGGCGACCGGGGAAACGTGTCTTGAGGTCGTCGTAAATCGTGTCCGTGCCGGGCACGCCACGCTTGGCGGCCTGCTTCACGTTCTGGTGAAAGGCGAGGTCGGCCACATACACGTCGGAGTAGGCCAGCGTGACGGTGTCTTCCAGGCCTTCGCAGATCGGGGCGATCTCGCGCAGGCAGGGGAGCAAGTCGGCGATGAGCGCGCGGTCCTTGGTCAGTTCTGCCACATTGAGGAAGCTGGGGACGAGCTCGGGACGGGCGGCCATGTAGGCGGCGCACTTCTCATCAAAGGCGATCGTCTTGTCGCCGATCTTCGGCAGCGTCTGGCGCTCGTCCTTGGTGAGGTTGATGGTGATGCCGTCGAGGGCAGTTTTCAACGCGGTGACAGCGTTGACGATGGCGGTCTTCTGAGCCGGAGTGATCTCCAGCGAGATGCGGTTGTCGGAGGCCATAGGTTTGTTAGGTTGGATGTTAGGTGCCACCCCATCCCACGCGAGCGCCCCGGCGGAGTCCCAAAAAAGCGGGGCTCCGTTCAAAGTCATGTCCCAGGTGAGTGCGGTTGGCATGGGGCGGATAAAGCCACCTCGGAAAAGTCCCGCGATTACAATTGCACGCGGCGTTTGGAAGGCTCGCGCGTGTGCACGCGAAGGCTCGTGCTGCCAGAGATGCTTAAAGCCTTACTTGCTTGGGAGAGATTCGGCTATGGCATGCTCGGCCTCTTCTTTCGTCACGACAGTGTATGGCCAGCTGTAATGCGTGTAGAGAAATGGTGTGCCGCCCTCTCTATTTGTCACGGTGGCCTGGATTCGGAGAATGGTGCCGATGGGATGTCTTGCCCTCATGGTAGCCGAGCACTCGACATTCATAGCGGTTGAAAGGCCCTGGCCCGGCAAAGGACTCGCTCTCACAGAATGACGCGATCCACCCCCAATGTTTGGGAATGTCTCTATGAATACGGTGCGGTAATGGGAGCTGCTCATTTAAAAGTTTTGATAGGACTTCTCTGCTGGAATAATGCTTTTTAACACAATTTGCCGGGTGTCCGAATGATCACTTACCCACCACAGAGAAAGACATCTCTCCCGGCGGCGGCTGACCTATTCGAAATGTTTTGCAATATGCATCGATCAAATCGTGCAATTGCTCTGGGGCATCGTTGCGGAAATCCACGATCTCATCCTGTTCCATTCCCCATAGTTCAACAAACAGTGCTGTCATTACAGCCGTCTTAGGGCACTGCTCATTCCGCCCATATGTTTGCAGTAACTCTTTTTGTTCTAACGAAGAGCGTTCTTTAACTTCAAGCTCATCGAGTTTGGTTTCTAGATGCTCTATTCGTTCATTCAATTTGTCGATCTGTTCTTTTACTTGCTGGATTTGATGAATGGTTTTTTTCTTGGCGTTTTTTGTTTGGAATATCTCTTTATGCAATGTGCTGTAAATGACGCCTGTCTTATTGAGGTTTTTCAGCAAGTGGGTTCTTTCCAAGAACCATTGAAGCAGCTTTATCAACGGAGTGTTTGTGTCAAAAATTGACTTCTCGAACACGCGCTTTCCATCAACCATTTCGAGCAAAGGAACTCTCAACCTTTCGATTTCCTGTCGAATGGTTATTTCCGTGTGCGATATGACATTATCTTGATCATAACTCCAATCACGATCACAGAAATTTAAAGTCGAATCAGACGGGGTATCACTGCCGATAATTGAAAGTAGCTGATTAGAAGATGTATCGTCATCCTCAAGGCACAATAAATCGGCTTGGTAAGAGCTACCCAAGACATCAATCAAGTATGAAGCGTCTACCATGCCGTAAAAATGGCTGCATCTCGCTAGCACATTCTGTGAATTGGATTTTGAGCATTCCACTGGATAATATGATTCCATATAAAAAACTTTCTATTATACCAGCCTCTTGTGGCTGCCATAAGTTGGGAATATAACAACAGCTCCATCCCCTTTTGTTCTCCCACCAAAGACATCATGCTTGTTGTAGTAATGATTCAGGCATGAGTCGCTAATTTCAACAATTCGGGGCTTTGATTTAGTTAGAATACTTTTGTGGCTCTTGCTCTTTTTGGTGCACGATGTCTTGGACATACCACAAACGTCATACCTTGATTTGTTACCACACGACTTGCGCGATATAGGCGGCCCAAAATATGTGGAAGGAGACTCTTTTTTGGCGATAAGCCATTTTGCATACCGCGTGATTTGGCCGACACCGGTTGGGCCGTATTTTTTGGAAGCACCCTTGGAAAAGGGTTTGCGAAGCTTTGAAGATTTCGATTTCATAAAATGAATTGCACCTGTCGTTCAAATATTCACTCGCTGTTCTGCATGGCCTTATGACAACTTTCAGATAAAAATTCACCAAAATGGCGAAACGCCATCAGTACAGCCACGGCCAAACCCAAAAAAGATAGCCGATTTACACCCACCGCATGAGAATGACACAGCATCCAGAAAATTTTAAAGCTGGTGACCCACAAACATGGGCAGCTGCATTCAAGTGCCTTTATCCGGTTGCTTTTGAATCAGCTAGAGCACGGTTAGGTGGCGTGTTGGATTCCGAAATCGAAGATGTCGCCATGGAAACTATGGCGGACTTAGTGAAAGCCAATGTCCAGGATGTCACGGAATCTAACATGAAGGCTTTCGTCGGTGCTGTAGCTAGAAATAAGGCCGTGAGCAGGCTTCGCCTTTATTCAACACAAAGGAGAGGCGCTAATAAAATCGACAGTTTAGACGCCGTGCAAAAGCCAAGTGAGTCTAATTGCCTAATTTATGATGAACATCAATTCATAGACGATCTCACGAATTCTGACCTTCGCTGCCTCTTGCTCGAGTTATCTAAGGATTTGAAAAAAGAATATCGCATCGTGCTCCACGACCACTATTTGAGTGAACTCACCCACAAAGAGATCGCGCAGAAGAGAAACATATCGTTTGGCTCTGTTGGTGTCTTTATCCAAAGAGGATTGGAATCGTTGCGGCAGGTTATAGCTAGAAGGCCCAAACTACATAACGAACTGCAAGCCATCTTAACGGATGCGCGGTTGGTGCAGATTCTTCTACCACTAGCTTCAGCCGCGCAGATCGGCGGATGGTTTTTGGATAGTGGTATGAAAATTAAATTTAGTTTAGTAGAACCTGGTGATCGTCCTCCAGATGAACCTATCCCCCGTCCTCCTGATGAAGCTGTCCTCCGTGCTTCAGATGAGTATTCATACAAACTGCCCAGATTAAGTGCTCATCAATCGCATCAATTGTTTCAGATGGTTCATGCTACTCATGGAAAGCGCTATAATGAATGGCTGACAAATCGCAGAGCCAAAACTGCATTGAACGCCTCGATTCAGAGAGCCCGAAGAATCCGGCGCTTGATTCTAATCGGCTGCATAATCGTGCTTATCGTTTACGCCGCAGTGAGCTGGATACAGAGAAACTAAAAGCCCGGAGATTATGCAGCTCTGCGGGTAGATGATGAAGAGCTGGTGCTTTCAGCGGCATGAAGCTGCTGGTGAACATGAATCTGAGCCCGGACTGGGTGCCCCTGCCCACGCGCCGCTGCGATTCATGATTCGTTTTGAAATGCGTTGCTGATCTTTGCGTTCTGGCGACGCCATGAAGCCTTTCTTTGTCCTCCTTGCTCTCTGTTCTTCGCTGCACGCGGCGAAGCCGAATGTCGTCGTGATCTTGAGCGATGACTATGGCTGGGGCAGTGCGGGCTGCTATGGAGCGAATCCTGAGCTGGTGAGCACGCCGAATATCGACCGGCTGGCGAAGGAGGGTCGGCGCTTCACGGATGCACTGACGACTTCGTCGGT
>JBILPY010000155.1:0-8275 GCA_044373575.1 Prosthecobacter sp.
GACGGGGCGCTACTGCTGGCGCACATCGCTCATCAGCGAGGTGCTGGGCACGACGGCACCACTGCACATCGAGACGACTCGGCTGACGATGGCGTCGATGCTGAAACAGCAGGGCTACAACTGCGCGGCGGTGGGCAAATGGCACCTGGGCTACGGCACGGCGGAGAAGTGCGATTTCACGAAGGAGTTGAAGCCCGGGCCGCTGGAGATCGGCTTTGACTACCACTTTGGCGTGCCGGCAAATCACGGCGACCTCAGCGGGGTCTATGTGGAGAACCACTGGGTCTATGGATTGAACAAGGACAGCCCCTCGCAGCCGAGCCCGCCCTATGTGACGATGGGCCAGCAGAAGGGAAAAGCGGTCAAGACGCTCGATCTCAATGCACCAAAGCGGGTGGACGAAAATGTGATGCAGACGCTGACGGACAAGATCGTGAACTGGATCGGCCAGCAGAGCGCGGAGAAGCCTTTCTTCGTCTATTTCACGCCCGTGGCTGTGCATAACCCGATCACGCCCTCGAAGGCGACCGCAGGTAAAAGCAAAGGCGGGCCGTTTTGTGATTTCATCAGCGATCTCGATCTCAGCGTGGGTCGCGTGCTCGATGCGCTGGACAAACAAGGGCTGGCGGAAAACACGCTCGTTCTTTTCAGCAGCGATAACGGCGGCGTGAACAAGCCGGAGAATGCGAACCTCGTGCAAACCGACGCGCAGAAGGCCGGACTGAAGCCCGTGGGCCCCTTCCGCGGTGGCAAACATGACGTGTGGGAGGGCGGCTTCCGCGTGCCTTACCTCGTGCGCTGGCCCGGCCATGTGCCTGCGGGCACGGTTTGCGATGAGACGGTGAGCATCGTCGATACCCTCGCCAGCCTCGCTGCGATTACCGGTGCCGCTTTGCCAAAAGCCAGCGAAGGCGCGGAGGACAGTCATGATGTGTCGAAGGCCTGGCTCGGCGAAAAATACGAAGGCTCGCTGCGGCCGGATGTGATCGTGCACAGTGCCGATGGCAACTTCGCGATCCGCAAAGGCAGCTACAAATGGATCGAGGGCGTGCCAGCGGATGATGTGAAACCTGCGGCGAAGAAAGCCCATGCCGCGCAGTTCAAACCGCAGCTCTTCGATTTGAAGAATGACATCGCCGAGGAGAAGGAGATCTCCGCGAATCATGCGGACGTGGTCAATGACCTGAAAGCGCTGCTGAACCGCTATCGCGATGGCGGCTACAGTCGTGAGCTGCCTCCCGCAGGCATGAAGCCAAAACCGACCTTTGCAGAACTGCCACCACTGACGAATGCGGAGCCGGTCGATCTCTCGAAGTTCAAAGGCACGGCCTGGACTGCACGCGATGGAGCGATGTTTGCCAAAGCCAATGCGAAGGGCGCGCCGTTGACGGGTCCCGTCTCGCTGAAGGACGGCGTGCTGGAGTTTCAAATCCTGCTTGGCGAAGCAGATCGGCATTCACTGCGCATTCACACGGCCGGGAACAAACACAGCTTCCGCGTGGTGCTCTCCCACGCGAATCTCGACTTCGCCATCAATCCGTCCGCGAAGGATCAGGAGACGATCCAGCTCGGCAAACAGCGCGTGAAGTTCAAATCCAGCGATTGGCAGACTCTGCGGCTCACCTTCAAAGGCGACGAACTCACCGCTGAATTCGCCGGAGTCACCCTGAAGGCTCAACACGCCGTTTTGTCCGAAGAGAAAGCCCAGCTCAACTTCATCGCCTTTGAGGGCGAGGTGGGCGTGCGAGATGTGAAGCTGGCGAAGTGATGTGCGGAGATTTTCCGCTCACTTAAACACACGCTTCAGCACGGCTTTCTCTTCGGGCGTGAGTGACTCACGCCAAACTTGTTCGCCGCCCTGGCCCTGGTTTTGCACAGCTCCGGCGGCGGTGGGGCCGGTCGTGGTCTTATCGACTTCGTGTTTGCCTTCTTGAAGACCGAGCGTGGTGCCGAGCTGGGCTTTGGAGAAGTCTTCACTCTTCACGCCTTCGTTTATACCGCTGCCGAAGTTGTTCTCTTCATCCGAGAGGGTGAGCGGTGCGGTGCCGGGTCCGCGATTGATGCCGCCATTGCCCGGACCTTTGCCTTCGGGTCCGGTGGACATGCCATCGCGGAACTTTTTCATGCCGTTGTCATCCTCGCCTTCACCGTCGCCGAGGAAGCCTTTTCCCTGGCCGAAGCCCTCACACATGCCTTCGCATTTACCGCCTTTGTTTTTCAGCGACTCGCGGAGCTGATCGAGCTGCTCTTTGGACATGGACTTGAGGTTCTTCGGGTCGATCTGGGACAGCTCTTTGAGCAAAGAAGGATCGAGGGGCAGTGAGCCGGATTTCATCTCCTCGAGCGCCTCGGCGAATTCCTTCAGCATCTGCTCCTTCGCCTGCTCGGAGAGCTTGTCGCCGTAGTTTTGCAAGGCGTTCAGGCTGCGTTCTGCGTTCGAGAGATTGCGGCCCATGTTCGCGATCTCGCGCTGGAGCTGCTCTTTGAGGGTGTCGCTGGCGTTGAGGCTTTCGTGGCTGAACCACTTCTCCTGCGGTTGATTGCGCAGGGCATCGAGCTTCGCCTGCTGGTCGGCTTCAGCCTCGGGCGTGATGATTTTCTCCTCCTTCAGCTTCTCCAGCCACTCGTCCATCTTTTGCCAAGCCTGCGGCTCCGCATCAGGGATCACGGCGGCTGCTTCAGGCGTGATCGGCAGATAAAAAGCGGCGAGCAAACAAGCGGCACAAACCGCGAAAGGCCCGCCCACGCGCGACCACCGCCAGCTCAGGCCATCCACGACGCTTTCAGGAATCTCCGGCCACGAGCCACGCCCAAGTCGAGCCACTGTCAGGGCATTGTGCAGATGAAGCTGGGCCTCCAGCCGCACCAGCGCCGCGTCCGTGCCCATGAAGTGCTTCTTTGCCAAAACCACCGCCACGATGATGAGCACGGCCACTGCACCAGCCACCCAAGGCCAAGCCTGCTCCATCTCCACTGCGATGCCACGTGATCTCAGCCACACGATACTGGCAAACCCGAGCGCGCCCGCGCCGACGAGCCAGGGCGTGAGCATCTCCATCAGCCAGCCTGCATTCACCTTCCAAGCGGTGCGCCGCGCGAGCTTGCGCCAGCGAGTGGAGAGGACGGCTTGATCGTTCATGCGCGTGAGTGTAGCGACGGCTCTGGAAATGCCAAGTTCTGGAATTCCTGTCGCTCCCGCGCTACAGCAGCGGCGTTCGTCACGTTCACCTTCTCGCTCATGAAATTGCTCCCCGCTCTTCTCCTCCTGCCCGTGCTGGCCTGCGCCCAGACGGATGCGCCGAAAAAGCCTGCCGCGAACCATCACCCGGAAGGTTTTCACGAGTTGAAGATCGGCGATGTGGCACCGGCCTTCGACCTGCTCGGCATCGACGAGGAAAAGCACACGCTGGCCGAGTATGCCGATGCTGACCTGCTCATGGTGACCTTCATCAGCAATCACTGTCCGACTTCGCAGGCCATCGAAGGTCGGCTGAAGCAGCTTGTGAAGGATTACAAAGGCAAGGGCCTGCGTGTCGTCGGCATCAACCCGAATGATCCCGCCGCACTGCGTGCCGATGAACTCGGCTACTCGAAATACAACGACAGCTTCCCTGAGATGAAGCGTCATGCGAAAGAGCAGGAGTTCAACTTTCCCTACCTCTTCGATGGCGAGACCCAGGCCGTCGCGAAGGCCTATGGCTGCCTAGCCACACCGCACGTCTTCCTTTTCGATAAGGAGCGCAAACTCCGCTACCAGGGCCGCTTCGACGACTCCCGCTACGCCGAGGCCGCCACCGTGACCTCCCAGGATGCACGACTCGCCATTGATGCCCTGCTTTCTGGCAAACCCGTGCCGGTGGAGAACACACCGCCGCATGGTTGCTCCACCAAATGGATCGAAAAACGCGTGGCCGTCGCCGCTGACAACGAGAAGTGGGAGAAGAGCGAGGTCCACGTCGAGCTCATCGATGCCGCTGGCGTGGCCGCGCTGCGGAAGAACGACACGAAGAAGGTCCGCCTGTTCAACGTCTGGGCCACCTGGTGCGGCCCGTGTGTGGAGGAGTTCCCCGAGCTCGTCGCCACCGCGCGGAAGTTCGGCCTGCGTGATTTTGAGTTCATCAGCATCAGCATCAATGAGCCCGGCGAACTCAAGGAAGTGAAGGACTTCCTGGAAAAGCACAACGCCATCGTGCCCGACAAGATCAAGCCCAGCCTCAAAGCCGAAGGCCGCGCTGGCAACGCCTACATCTACAACGCCCCGAACACCGACGCCCTCATCCAGGCGCTCGACCCCGAATGGCCCGGCCCCATCCCGCACACCCTCGTCGTCGCCCCCGGCGGAGCCGTCATCTACCGCCACAACGAAGAGGTCAACGGTGACGAACTCCGCTCCAAGATCTTGGAGGCCATGGGGCGGTATTTTGTGCCGGAGGAGTGAGCCAGTGACGCCTCTCTGACAAAATGATGTGGGGTAAAATCATGACAGAAAGTCAGGCCCATCATTTTACCCTTCATCATTTTGTCGTTCTCCTGTATCCAGCTAGAAATCACCCATGAACCGTCGCCACTTCCTCCAGACCTCCGCTTTCTCCACTGCTGCGCTCGCGCTCAGCCAGACTCGTGCAGCCGTGCCGGGACTCATGATCGGCATCGACCACTTCGCGATGCGTGCCACGGGATGGAAGGCCGCGCAGCACATCGACTACGCCGCCTCGCTGAAGCTCGACACCTGCTTCATCTCGGAGCTGGGTGTGTTTGAGTCCTTCGAAGACGGCTACCTGCAAGGTCTCAAGGACCAGGCCGACAAAGCAGGCGTGAAGCTCTACATCGGCACCAGCAGCGTCTGCGGCACCTCGAATACCTGGAAGCCCACCTATGGCACGCCGGAGGAGACGCTCGCGCTCACCATCAAGGCCGCGAAGAAGCTCGGCTCACCCGTCGCACGTTGTTACCTCGGCAATCAGAAGGACCGCAGCAGCGATGGAGGCATCCAGAAGCACATCGAAGAGACGATCAAAGTCATCCAAGCCAACAAGTCCCTCGCCGAAGGAGAAGGCATCAAGATCGCCATCGAAAACCACGCGGGCGACATGCAGAGCCACGAGCTGAAGGCGCTCATTGAGGCCGCAGGCAAAAGCTACGTCGGTGCCAACATCGACCCTGGCAATGCTGTTTGGGCCATGGAAGAGCCGATGGCTCACCTCGAAGTCCTCGGGCCTCTCACTATCTGCTCCAGCGTGCGTGACAGCATGGCTTGGGAAGATGAAAACGGAGCCGTCATCCAGTGGACCGCCATTGGCGAAGGCCTCGTCGATTTCTCCGCCTACGCCAAACGCTTCGCACAGCTCGCCCCAGGCGTGCCGCTTCAGGTCGAGACCATCTCCGGCTTCGCCAAACCCATGTCGTGGAAGAAAGACGAGTTCTGGACTCCCTTCCCCGGCTACCGCGATACTGCCGCCTTCAAGACCTGGCTCGAATTCACCAAAAAAGGCAAAGCCATCCCCAGCTTCAAAGCCCCCGACGGCCCCGGCAAAAAAGACGCCGAGATCGCCTACCAGAAGGGTGAACTTGAACGCAGCACGACCTGGCTTCGTGAGAAGGCGTGAGGAACTCTCAGGTCCCGAAAAAATCGGAAAAATGATCTGGTCATTATTCGGAGGTTCTCTCAGGATTGAACTGCTTACCCCATAAAACCATGAGCAACATCGACACACCCAAGGAAAAGAAAGGCATGTCCTGCCTGGCCATCGGCGGCATTGGCTGCCTCGTCATCATCGTCGCCCTTTTCCTGGGAGGTGGTGCTGTCGTGGCGAAGTTCTTCCCCCAGATCAAAGAGTTTGTCGGTGAGTTCCAAAAAGATCCGGAGCGCGCGGCCTTCATGCTGATCTTCAAAGCGAACCCCAATCTCGAGATCGTGAATGATGACCAGGTGAAGCGCGAACTCACCTTCAAGGTGAAGGGCGAGGCTGAAACCTACACCCTGAACCTCAACGACCTCAAAAACTCCAAGGATGGCAAGATCAAGGTAAAGACCAGCTCGGGCCAGGAGATCGAACTTGATCCCAAAGTGCTCGGAGCCGGTGGCAGCCCTAGCGCTCCAGCACCTGCGCCGCCTGCACTTCCAGCCCCGGCCCCTGCTCCCAACAACTAATGCTCACCATGGCAGGGCTTACACATCCCAGCCTCGTCATTCTTTCCGGCGCCGGACTCTCCGCAGAGTCCGGCGTCGCTACGTTTAGAGGTGCCGATGGGCTCTGGGAAGGGCATCGCATCGAAGACGTCGCCACACTGGAGGCCTTCAAAAAGCAGCCAGAACTCGTGCATTGCTTCTACAATCTGAGGCGTGCCGCTTTGAAAACGGTGGAGCCCAATGCCGCACATCACACACTCGTGCGCTTGGAGCGTGAGTGGCCTGGCCCCTTCCTGCACATCACCCAGAATGTCGATGACCTGAACGAGCGCGCTGGTGCCCGGAAACTCCTCCACATGCACGGCCAGCTCAGGCAAGTTCGCTGCATCTGGTGTCGCGCCGTTCTGACCTGGGAAGGCGATCTGGAAACCAGCAGCGCCTGTCCCGAATGCGCACGCACTGGCAAGCTGCGGCCAGACATCGTCTGGTTCGGCGAGATGCCCTACTACATCGATGAAATCATGCGTGCGCTGGAGACAGTGGACATCTTCCTCTGCATCGGCACCAGCGGCGTGGTCTATCCTGCAGCAGGCTTTGCGCGTCTCGCAGCTGAGCATGGTTGCGCGCGCCTCGTGGAGATGAATCTCGAACGCACCGGTATCAGCGATCACTTCACGGAACAGCACCAGGGCCCCGCGACCGTCGTGGTGCCAGCCTTGGTTGGGGAACTATTGTCTGTCTCGTAACTTCAAGGCTAGTGACAGGCTCGCGCTGAAAGCAGCGTATGAACCCGCCACGCTTCCCATGCACACTCCGCTTTTCCGTTCTTCCATGGATCGCCGGGCCTTCCTCACGGCCTCGACGATGGGGCTGGCGTCTCTGGGTTTCAAAGGTGCGTCGATGGCCACGACGGGTTCGTCCGTCGCAGCACCCACTCTCGCAAAGCCCGCGAAATCAACGGTGCTCTTCTTCCTCTGCGGCGGCTCTTCACACATCGACATGTGGGACATGAAGCCAAACGCGCCGCTGGAGTTTCGTGGCGAGTTCAAGCCCATGCGCACGACGGGGGATGACATCGTGCTCTGTGAACATTTGCCATTGCTCTCCAAGCAGGCGCATCGCTTCGCCATGGTTCATGGCGTGACGGACGGAGGTCGGGCAACGGGCGATCACCACGCAGGCTACTATTACAATCTCACCGGCCACGCGCCCGATCCGACTTTCAAACAGCAGGGCAATGACCGCCGTCCTTATCCTGAAGACTGGCCCTACATGGGCAGCGTGGTGGCGATGAAGCGCCCGCAGCATCCCTCGCTGCCATCGCTCATAACCTTGCCGCACAAACCGAGCAAGCTACCCTTCACACGCCCTGGCCAATTCGCGGGTCGCATCGGCATGGAGTTCGATCCATTCATCCTCAACGGCAGCTTCGATGAGCCGCTGAACTTCGCTGCTCCCACGATCTCCATGTCAGGCGGCATGTCATCGGCACGAATGCAGGATCGCAAATCTCTGCTTGGTGCCATGAATGACGCGCGTCGTGACCTCGATCACGAGATGGCGATCCAAAATTACGCCAAGCAGCAGGAACGCGCCTTTGATCTGCTCTCCTCCAGCAGCACGACGAATGCCTTCGACATCAAATCCGAACCTCTGGCACTGCGCGAGCGCTACGGGCAGGACATCAACGGCATGAGCCTGCTCATGGCGCGCCGCATGGTCGAGGCCGGAGTGCCCTTCGTGACTGTCTTTTGGAAGGAAGACGAAGGCCTGCACAAGAAGTGCAAAAGCGCTGGTGGCTGGGACACGCACGGCAACAACTTCAACTGCCTGCGCGAAAACCTGCTGCCGCAGTTTGACCGCTGCTTCTCTGCTTTCCTGGAAGACCTTTCTTCGCGCGGCCTGCTCGATGAAACACTCGTGCTCGTCACCAGCGAGATGGGGCGTATGCCCAAAGTTGGTGATCGCCGCAGCGGTGGCACCGTCGGTGCCGGGCGCGATCACTGGACCGCGTGCATGAGCGTTCTGATGGCAGGCGCAGGAATCCAGGGTGGGCAGGTCGTCGGTGAAACCGATGCCCGCGCCGAGTATCCCAAAGACCGCCCCATCTACCCCGAAGACATCACCAAGACGGTCTATTACGCC
>JBILPY010000713.1:0-2734 GCA_044373575.1 Prosthecobacter sp.
ACATGGCCATGATCTCCCACCTTGGCAGCCTGCTCTCGGTGGTGGCCGGTGCCCTCTTTGCCCGTCGCCTGAAAGGCACCCTCGGGGACTCAGTTGGAGCCACCAGCATCGGCGATGGCGGCACCTCAACGGGAGCCTTTCATGAAGGCCTGAACATGGCCGCCGTGGAGAAACTTCCCCTCGTGGTCAGCATCGCCAACAACCAATACGCCTACTCCACTCCGACCAACCGCCAGTTTGCCTGTGAAAACCTCGTGGACCGGGCCAAGGGCTACGGCGTCGAAGGTTACAGCATTGATGGCACCGACCTACTCGCCTGCGTGACCACTTTCCGAACTGCATTCCAACGCGCCCGCGCCGGGCACGGCCCCCAGATCGTCGTGGGCCGTCTCCTCCGTCTCGGCGGTCACGGCGAGCATGATGACGCCTCTTATATACCTGACCTCAAGAAGCACGAACACGAAGGACGCGACTGCCTCGCCGTCGCCCAGGATCAGGCCATCTCCAATGGTTGGGCCAGTCAGGCAGAACTCGATCAATGGCATCAAAGTGCCCGCCGTGAAGTGGATCAGGCCACTTCTCTGGTCATGAAGGAGGCCACGCCCGATCCCTACCGCGAAAGTTGGCAGGCACTCTCGACCGTTGCGCTAGTAGAGGGGAACGAAGGATGAGCATCACCTATCTCGAGGCCATCCGCGAAGCCCAATACGAAGCCCTCCGGGACAACCCGGATGTCTTTCTCTACGGGCAGGACATCGGCGCCTTTGGCGGTGCTTTTAAGGCCACCAAGAACCTCGGCCGCGAGTTCCCAGGTCGCGTCTTTGACGCTCCCATCAGCGAAGATGCCATGATCGGCATGGCCGTCGGAGCCGCCATTGAGGGCGCACGGCCCATCATTGAGATGCAGTTCGCCGACTTCTCCTCCGTCGGCTTCAATCAGATCGTCAATCAGGCCGCCACCCTCTTCTGGCGCACAAACACCCCCTGCCCCATCACCATCCGCTTGCCCTCCGGCGGCACCGCCGGCAGCGGCCCCTTTCACAGCCAGAGCATGGAGAGCATCTACGCTCACTACCCCGGCCTAGTCATTCTCACCCCGGCCACCGTTGAAGACGCTTACTGGATGCTGCTGGACAGTGTGAAGCTGGATGACCCCGTCATCTTCTGCGAGCACAAGTTCCTCTATTACCATCTGAAGTCCGAGGACTTCGGTGAGGCCATGCCCATCGGCAAAGCCCGCATCGCCCGCCCAGGACGGGATGCCACCATCGTCACCTACAGCGCCATGCTGCACGAGTGCCTCCGCTCCGCCGAGGAACTCCGGCTCGACGGCTACGAAGTCGAGGTCGTGGACCTCCGTTCCGTGAAGCCCATGGACAGCGACACCATCCTCGCCTCCGTCGCCCGCACCGGGCGACTGCTCGTCGTCGGGGAAACTTTCCCCTGGGGTGGAGTCACCGCCGAAGTCATCGCCCGCGTCTCCAGCGAGGCCTTCCATCTCCTGGATGCCCCGCCCATGCGGCTGAACTCGAAGGACACCCCGATCCCCTACCACCCGAACCTCTGGAAAGCCCACCGCCCCACCACGGCGAGCATCAGTTCGGAGCTCAGAAAGCTGCTGCGCTACTAAAAGAGGCGGTTTGAGGGCAAAAACCCGCTTGCACACCGGGCGGTCACCCCCATACTCCGACCCCTCGCGAGCCAGCCCCCTCAGTTAAACTCGCCGTTGGTTTCCAGATCCACCTCCTCGGAGGTATGGATGGCTCGTCTGGAGGTAACCCGGCAACCCCATAACACCCATGTCAGCACGTCTCGCACGATTCGAAATGCCGAACCGCCTCGTCAAAAACGAAGCCACGGCCACAGATACCTACGCTCAGTTCGTCGCCGAACCCTTTGATAAAGGTTACGGTCACACCATCGGCAACTCCCTCCGCCGCGTCCTGCTTTCCTCACTGGAAGGCGCCTCCATCACCTCCGTGAAGATTCGCGGTGTTGAGCACGAATTCTCCACCATCCCCGGCGTCGTCGAAGATGTGGTGCAAATCATCCTGAACCTGAAGAAAGTCCGCTTCCTCCATCACAGTGACACCAAGGAGCCCCGCCTCCTTTCCATCACCTGTGAAAAAGACGGCTCAATCACCGCAGGCGACATCAAGGATGACAACCATTACGAAGTCATCAACAAGGACCTCGTCATCTGCCACCTCGACCGCAAGATCAAATTCGACTGCGAATTCGAAGTCCGCGTCGGTCGTGGCTTCGCCTCCTGGGAGGAAAACAAGCGTACGGACATGCCAATCGGCGTGATCCCGATCGACTCCATCTACAGCCCGGTGACCCGCGTGAAGTATGCGGTGGAAAACACCCGCGTCGGCCAGAACACCGACTATGACAAACTGGTGATGGACGTCTGGACCGATGGTCGCGTCAATCCAAGTGACGCACTACTCCAATCTGCGGCCATCCTGCGCCACCACTTCGACGTCTTCGTCAACTATGACGACAAGGCCGTCGAGTTCGAAGCAGCTCCGGAAGCCCAGAGCGAGGAAAACAGCGAACTGCGCAAGCTGCTCAACATGAGCGTCAACGAGATCGAACTCTCGGTCCGCGCCGCCAATTGCCTCAACAATGCGAACATCACCTCGGTCGGCCAGCTGGCCATGAAGTCCGAATCCGAGATGCTCCGCTACCGCAACTTCGGCAAGAAATCCCTCACCGAGATCAAGGAAAA
>JBILPY010000715.1:0-2717 GCA_044373575.1 Prosthecobacter sp.
CCCTTGCGTCTCGGCACCGGCATGAACGGCCCCTTCAACGGCCAGCTCGCCGATTTGCAAATCCACTGCCGCGCCCTCGCCGCCAGCGAGATCGAACAACTGGCCGCGAAACCACCGGAGAAGTGAGCCCTCAGGTTGAAGAGGTCCATCACTCCACCTCATCATCCATCCGCTCGGTTACCACCTAACCGACTGAGATTCACTGATTCCAATACTCCACAACTTCATCACTCCCGAAGCAGAGATTCTCAAATCATTGTGACGCAAGGCATAACAACACAGGCGCAATCAGGCGCATCAAAGGCGCTAGACGCAGATAGCGGCATCCGGGTAACCTTTTGCCCATGAGCAGCTTTCGCCTTCGGCCTCGCTTTTCGCATGTCCTCGAGATGGATATGGAGGCGGCGCGTGAACTGATCGTGAACCATGCCCGTCAGCATCCCGAACGCTGTGCCGTGAAAAGCTTTCCCGGGTATGTGACCCTGTTTGTCGTGGAAAAGGACACCCATTACTGGTCACCGAGTCTCAGCCTCAGCCTGGAGTCCGCAGGCGAAGGGAAAACACGCATCGACGGCACCTATGGCCCTAGCACCAATGTCTGGTCGGCTTTTCTTTATGGCTATATGCTGATCGGATCGATCGGTGTCTTCTCCGGTCTGCTGGGAGCCTGCCAATACTGGCTGAGCATGCAGGCCTGGGGACTATGGATTGCCACGGCGATGCTGTTGATTGCGGTCTGGATGTATCTGTCAGCTCAGTTCGGCCAGAAGATTGGAGCCCAGCAGACCTTCCAGCTACACCAGATCTACGAGGAAGCTGTGGGGAAGAGTGTGGAGATCGGGTGAGGTGGCGTCACATCTTCGTTTGGAAAAGGTGGGAAATATCCCCCCACCACCCCCACAAATGTCCGACCCCCTGTGAGAGTGTGGGAGCGTCTATGAATCCACATCTCACCGAAATCGCCTATATCCTCGACCGCTCCGGTTCCATGCAGCCCATGCAGGAGCCCGCCGTCGCCGCCTTCAATGACTTCATCAAATCCCAGCTCGACGTTCCTGGTGATGCGCGCCTAACGCTTATCCAGTTTGATGACGCTTACGAAGTCCCTGTTTCCGCCAAGCCCATCCAGGACGTGCCCCAGCTCACTGCTGCCACCTACACTCCACGCGGCAGCACAGCCTTGCTCGATGCCATTGGCCGCACCATCAAAGAAACCGACCGACGCATCTCCGCGGTGCCAGAGGCCGACAAGCCCGGCAAAGTCATCCTCGCCATCTTCACCGATGGCATGGAAAACGCCTCCCAAGAATACACCATCAAGCACATCGGCGATCTCATCCGCCTCTACCGCGATCAGAAAGGCTGGGAGTTCCTCTTCCTTGCCGCCAATCAGGACGCCATCGCCAGCGGCGGTGCCATGCACATGGATGTCTCGCTCAGTGCCAACGTCAGCTACAACCCTAAAGGCATCCGAACCACCGGCAGTGCCATGTCTCGCAAAGTCCGCGCCATGCGCATGAAGAGCGGTGGCAACATGGATGCGCAAGCTATGGAAGACGATGCCAAGTCCATGAATGACATCGTCCAAGAGGAGGAGCAGAAATGACCAACCGCCGCCTCTCAGCAACCCATCTTTTTCTGTGCGTCATTTCCCGCCTCCCATGAATCAACGCCGTCCTTGGCTACAGCGCTTCCGTCGCCGCTTGCCCAATCTCATGCCCACCCTGCTTCTGACGCTCCTTTACCTCGCTGGAGCCGTGCATCTGGCCCTCCAGCAATGCCGCCTCACCAGCCTGCTGTGTCTCCTTGCCGCAGCCGCCACCGTCGCCGTGAGCCGACGCCACACGGGTATCCCTGCCAGTTCCCGCTCACCCTTCACGCCCTCACTTCGCTAAACTCCCCATGTGGCTCTGCACCCAACTCGGCTTTTTCTCCATCGTCCGCAAAGAACCGGACACCTTTCATATTCGTGCCCGCTGCCGGGAGGATCTGGATCAGCTCGCCCAGGCCGCTGGCACGGGTACACCCATCGCCTCGTATGCAGGTTCCGATTACCCGTGGCGCATCCTTTGTCCTGCCGCTGATCTGCCACGCTTCATGAGCGCCCTCACCGCCAGCATCGACTACGGCAATTTTAAAAGCGCCATCGCCGCCAGTCCCATTCAGCGCCCCAAACTCTCCGCCTACCACGACATCCACCACCGTATGGTGCAATGGCAGCAGCAGCACGATCCTATATGAAACACACACCCTCCGTCCATGATCTCCTCTTCGATGTGGATCAGCTACCCATCGAAGCTGCCATTCGCGGGCGCCCACTCTCAGGTGCGGGCCACTTCTCACCCAGTCGGACACTCCAACGCATCACCCTCGACTCCGTCTTCATTATCAGAGACAAGGCATGAGCTGCTTACTTGAAAACCTGCCACCGCGATCCTTCGTGGATTTCACGGTCCCCAACCGGGCCGATGGTAGCCCCTTGACGAAATGCGTTCAACCGGGGGATTTCGAAGCCTATGTCGCCTGGCTTGCGGATTACCTTTATGGCAATGAGTTGCCTCTGTCACCTAACCAACGTGCCTGGCTCGCCGACTCTGACGCCACGCCCGAACTGCTCATTTTTGGCTGCTCGGACGTGGCCGGCTACGCAGTTTGGGAGCTGGATGAGATGGTGAGTGGGTTTGAAGATGGCAGCACTTACGAACAAATAGAATCTG
>JBILPY010000135.1:0-8855 GCA_044373575.1 Prosthecobacter sp.
GTGATTCGTGATGATGGTATCGCCAGGCTGCATGGAGACAGCGGCGGCGACCTCGCGCACGCAGACACCGAGTGCGCCGAGATGCACGGGGATATGCGGCGCGCTGGAGAGCAGTCTGCCTTGGGGATCAAGCAAGGCGCAGGAGAAGTCGAGTCGCTCGCGGATATTCGTGGAGATGGCGGTGCGGCAAAGCAGCGCACCCATGTCGCTGACGATGCTGTGAAAGCGATGGCGGAGGAGATCGCGCTCGATCACCGGAGCGGCGGAAGTCGTGCCATCGAAACGAAGGATGTGGCCGAAGCCGGGGAGGTGCTCGGTGCTCCAGCCGGGGGCGATGACGAGGGTGGAGAAGGCGTCCTGGATGAGGTGCTCTTGGGTGCGGGCAGGGTGGACCGCGCCCCGATGGGGCTGAACAGGTTGCAAACCTGTTCCACTTTCTTGGCGCATGATGGTGCGAATGGAGACGAGTTCGATCTCGCGGCTCGCGGGCGGTGGGTAGCCGAAGAGACGCTGGTAGGCGGCGCGGTAGAGATCGGGGAGGTCGTGCGGATTCGTGAACTCGACTTGGAGCGGTGTGTCCTGGCCTTTGAGCCGGAGTTCGGCGATGCGGGTGGTCTGGGCATGGGACCCATGAGTCACATGCGACTCATAGGTCCCATCCGAAGACGCCAAAAACTCAGCGAGCTTCATCCGCACTTCCTTCTCCGTGATCTCCTCCGGCACCGCCTCCTGCAAACCCACCGCGCTCAAAATACCCGCGTGCTCGGGGACTAGAATCGTCTTCATGCCAAGGCTCTCTGCCACAGCGCAGGCGTGCTGCGGGCCTGCGCCACCAAACGCAAGCAAGGCGTGATCCGCTGGATCAAAACCCTCGCCGATGGAGATGCGGCGGATGGCATCGGTCATGTGCTCGATGGCGAGTCGTAGCAGCGCGTGGAGCAGCTCCGTTTCGCTCAAAGTGCCGTCGGTTTGCGCATGAAGCTCACACAAGCGCTGCCTAGCCGCTTCCACATCGAGCGGGATCGGCGCGCGGGTGGGATCGAAGCGGGCGAGGAGCAGATTCACGTCCGTGATCGTCAGCGGGCCGCCTTTGCCATAGCAGGCGGGGCCGGGACTTGAGCCTGCACTCTCGGGGCCGACGGCCAAGCCGTGATGCGTCATGCGGCAGATCGAGCCACCCCCAGCAGCGACGGTTTCGATGTCGATGCACGGCGCGAGCAGCTTCATGCCGGCGACCTCTTGGCTGAAGCGATAGCCGGGCCGCCCGTCGATGCGGGCCACGTCCGTGCTCGTGCCGCCCATGTCGAAGGTGATGATCTTCGTGTGGCCAAGTCGGCGCGCGGCGTTCGCGGCACCGATAGCTCCGCCTGCGGGTCCACTGAGCAGCATGTCCTTCGGGCGGATGTCATCGGCGGATTTCAGTCCGCCTGCACTGGTCATGACCTGCATGTCCGGTGACACCTGGCGGATGCCATTTAAAAAAGACTGCACTGGCGCGTGTAGATACGCATCGGCCACCGTGCTCTGCGTGCGTGGCAGGAGCTTCGCAAACGCAGCCGTCTGGTGGGAAAGCGTGAGATGCGTGAAGCCGACCTCGTGCAGGATCTCGGCGACGCGCAGCTCGTGCTGCGGATGCGCATGACCATGAAGAAGCGAGATGGCGGCGGTGGAGATGCCTTTCGCCAGACAATCTATGGCTGCCGAACGAACGGCGGATTCATCGAGTAATTCGAGAACTTCGCCGCTGACACTGAGCCGCTCGGGCACCTCGCAGACGACTTCGTGGAAGATGGATCGAGACTCGTGTCTGAGCGCGAAGAGATCGCTGCGGCGTTGATCGCCGATGCTCAGCAGATCACCAAAGCCCTTCGTGATGAAAAGCGCGATGCGTCCGCCTTTCCGCTCCAGCAGCGCGTTCGTCGCTCGTGTCGTGGCGATGCGAAGGCGCAGCGGTGGGAAGGCTTTGCCGGGAGGTGTGTTTGTGAGGATGCGGGCTCCGAGCACGGGGGCTTCTTCGCCCGTGGTGAGTTCGAGGAGAGTTCCAGGAGCCCAGTTTCGGAAAATGGACTCATCGCTCACGACTTGGAGCTTTTCCTCCGTCGCGGCCCGAACCTGAAATCCGATCAAAAAGCCTTCCGGAAGAGGTGGCAGACCTTTCAGCAGGACATCATTGCCAACCATCGCTCTCAAGCAGCCGGTAGAAAGCACCTTGCAGCGGCTTTCCTGACCTTCGGGATCAAGGGCGTGGCAGTCCGTGAAGGTGCCGCCAGTGTCAGTGGCGATGCGCCAGGGGCTTTCGGGGCTTTTTTCGACAGGATTCACAAGATTGCCAAGATGAACAGGATTCAAACCAGCAGGAGAAGAAATCCTGTCATCCAGTAAATTCTGGAGCGAAAGGCTGCGACCCCCAAAGCAGTCTTGCAAGCTCGCCAAGCACCCGCCACCATCGGCGCACTATGCTGAAACTTGGACTCATTGGTTGCGGAAAGATGGGCGGCGCGCTGTTGCGCGGCGTGGAAAAGGCGTTGGGCAAGAAGGAGCTCGCCGTGGCACTGAGTGATGTGGTGCCCGCGGCTGTAGAGGCTTTGAAGAATGGTCTCACCTGCTCCGTGACGACTGGCACGCCTGCGCAAGTCGCGGCGGCATCGGACGTGGTCCTGCTCGCCGTGAAGCCGGGGGACATGCAGGCGCTGTGCAAAGAGCTGTCGAAAGTGAAAGGTAGCCGGCTTTACCTCAGCATCGCTGCGGGGTTGAAGGTGGCGGATTTGGAAAGCTGGCTCGGGGTGAAGCAACGTGTCATCCGCTCCATGCCGAACACGCCTGCGCTCGTGGCGACAGGAGCGGCGGCTTTTTCGCGGGGCAGTTCGGCGACAGCGGAGGACGCGGCGCTGGCCAAGGAAATCCTCGGCGCAGTGGGCACAGCGGATGAGGTTTCTGAAAAGCTCCTGGATGCTGTGACCGGCCTCAGTGGCAGTGGTCCGGCTTATGTCTATACCGTGATCGAGGCGCTGGCCGATGGCGGCGTGCTCATGGGTCTGCCACGCGCCACGGCGCTAACCTTGGCAGCCCAAACGGTGGCAGGTGCTGCGAAGATGGTGCTCGAAACGGGCAAGCATCCGTCGGCACTGCGCGATGAAGTCACGAGCCCTGGTGGCACCACGATCGCCGGACTGGAGCAGCTCGAAGCCCATGGCTTGCGCAACGCGCTGATCCAAGCGGTGCGCAAAGCGACGGAGAAGAGCGTGCAACTCGGTGCGAAGTAAGGGCGGCTACAGCTTGCCCTTGCGCAGGATATGCACGCCCAACATGCCGAAGGTGATCATCGACGGCACGGCGAGGAAGTGCAGCCAGACGATGAGCGTGTTCGCGTAGTCGAGTCCGGCAAAGTTGGAGCGTGCCCATTGCAGTACGAGCCAGCCGATGACGAGGCTGATGCTTCCAAGAAGAGTGACGAGGAGGAAGAAGAGGCTGCCTTCATTCATCTCGATGAGCTTGTGCGTGATGGCGCGGGGCTGCTCGCTCTTCTGGAGGAACATGGCGGCTGAGAGCATGTAAATCTGCGTGCCGACAAGTGCGGCGAGCAGGAGCAGCACCTGACTGTGAACTCCGAAGATGCTGAGACCGGCGACATTGACGATGCCAGTCATGCCCGCGATGCCTTGAAGCACGGTGGCGAGGATGATCAAAAGCAGGCCAGCAAGTTCGAACATGCGGGGGCGCTCAGAGAGGATGAAAAGCAGGTGCCTCATGCCATCGCGCCAGGTGCGGAGATGTGGGGTGCGCTCGACGGGTGGTGGACGCAGGCCGGAGACGATCTCGACGGTGCTGGCCTTCTTTTTCAGTGCCTTGATCAGCAGCTCGGAGGCGAACTCCATGCCGCTGGCGCGGATGTCCCAGGTTTGATAAGCGGTCTTTTTCAGGCAGCGAAAGCCGGAGTTGCAGTCGCTGAGCTTGCCTTTGAAAAGCAGGTTGATCAGGCCCGTGAGCACTGGCGTGCCGAGGATGCGATGCAGCGTGGGCATGGCACCTGGCTCGATGACTCCCTTCATGCGCGAGGCGATGCCCATGTCGGCATCCGCCTTCGAGGTGGTTTGGTAGAGCTCCAGCGAGTTTTCGTAGAAGTAGGTGCCGTCGGCGTCAGCAAACATGACATACTTTCCTGCCGCTGCATCGATGCCGCCGCGCAGTGCGGCACCATAGCCACGTGTGGGGACTGGCACGACGCGAGCACCACGATCTGTAGCGATCTGGCGCGAGTCATCCGTGCTGCCGTTGTCGGCCACGACGATCTCGTATTTCAGCGATGGATCGGCTTCGAGCGACTTGCGCACAGCGTCGATGCAGAGCGCGATGGTGCGGCTTTCGTTGAGGCAGGGGAAGACAAAGGTGAGATCCATGGAGAATGACGAGTGACGATTTTCCTAATGACGAGGTGCAGGAAGCTGCGGTTTAGAGCGCGAGCAGTTCTTTCGCCGCCTTCTCGATGGCCGGCAGCAGATCGGCTGGAAGATCGGTCAGGAGAGGCAATGAGGGGCCGGTTTGAGCGATGCCAGCGAGAGCAACGGCGTGATGCAGGACGAGAATGGGGCTGTGGGCGTTACGGAGGTCTTCGAGCGGCCGGAAGAGGGCGCGGAGCTGCTCGGCTTTCTCATAATCACCGGCATGGATGGCATGCATCATGTCCGTGCTGAGCTGGGGCTTCACGCAGACACAGCCCGCGGTGAAGCCGGTGATGCCAAAATCGCGCAGATGGATGATGGCGGGCTGCTCGCCGATGCCGGAGACGATGAGGTCGGTGTTCACCAGCGTGACGAGTTTGCTCAAGTAGGCGTCCTGGGCGGGGTCGGGCTTCACGACGGCGTATTTGATCCAGGAGATGAGGCCGTCATTCACGAGTTCGGCGGCGAGCTCGGGGGTGATGTAGGCTTCGTCCTTGATGTAGAGCACAGCTTTCAAACCGGAACGCTCGACGAAGTGGCGGATGGCGGTTGCCACACCGGCAGGCTTCGAGGGGAAGAGCGTGGGCAGGAGCATCGCGGTGGGGAACTCGTGATCCTTCAGCATCGCGGCCTGATCCATCGCGGTGCCATACATGGGGCCGACGCTGGGGACCATCCAGAGGTCCTCAGGGGCGATCTCGCGCAGCATGGTCAGCAGGGCGGGATACTCGGAAGGGGCGATGTTGTAGAGGTTCGCATTGCCGCCGTAGAGCAGGGTGCGGATGCCACCGGCATACATGTGATTCACGAGCTTTTCATTTTCCGCCCGGCTGAGGCTAAGGTCGGCGTTCCGGCACAGTGGCGGGACGGCGATGACGGAGCTGCGGAGATCGGCGGGGGCGTTGACGGGCGTGGTCTTCATGCGAGCGCGCATACAACGGAGCGCGGGCTTTTGGGCAAATGGAAAGCTGGGGTAAGAACGGGTGCCGTCAGTCCACAAACAGGAACTCATTTGAGTTCAACAAAGCGAGGCAGAAGTCGGCCAAGGCACCTTGAAAGCTGCCAGCGAGCTGAGTTTGCTGCTCGATGAACGTGCTGCCGGTGGTGATTTCGGCCTCGGTGGCGGCTCGGGAAAGGCAGCGCTGGGTGGCAGCGGAGATGAGAGCACGAAGGTCTGAGCCATGCTTATCGGTCAGAGAAGTGGCTAGCTTCGCCGCAGTGTCGTGGGCGAAGTCGGAGTTCAGCAGCGTGAGGGCCTGCGGGGCGGTGGTGGATTCGTTTCGCCGGGCGCAACTGATCTGCGCATCCGGCCGGTCAAAGAGATCGAAGAGCGGGTGGCGTAGGTTGCGGCGAGCAAAGACATACACGCTGCGGCGGGTGTGCTCGGTGAGGTCGGGGGTGACTTTGTATTGCCCTTTGAGCAGCGTATCGCTGATCTCCTTCGGCATCGGAAGACGCACGCCGGGGCCGCCGGGTTTGAGATTGAGCTGGCCGGAGACGGCGAGCATGGCATCGCGCAGCATCTCGCCGGTGAGTCGGCGTGGAGTTTGCCGTTCGGCCTTCAGGCCGTCAGGAGCTCCAGAACGGCCTGAAGGCCGAACTACGAGCGAAGACTGCCGATAGGTAGGTGACATGACGATGAGTTTGTGGAGCTTTTTCAGGCTCCAGTTTTGTCGCGGAAGTTCGGCGGCGAGCCAATCAAGCAGCGCTGGATTCGTGGGAGCTTCACCCTGCTGACCAAGATCGCCAGGGACGGCGGCGAGCGGTTTGCCGAAGTGCTGCTGCCAGATCCGATTCGCCATGGCGCGGAGGAAGAGGGCGTTGTCCTTGCTGGCGAGCCATTGGGCAAAGGCGGCGCGCTCAGGTTTCTCCACGCTGCCGAAGATGCGGGGGATGGCGGGTTTGATCTCGGGGCCGGGGCGTTTGAAATCACCACGCACGAAGACGGTGCTGGCAGGCACGCCTTCAGTGAAGACGCGTACGCTGGGGCCGAGTGGCTTGCGTTCTTTCGGGAGGACAGTTTTATCAAAGAAGGCGCGCAGACGGTAGAAGTCGGCCTGGCTGATGGGATCGTAAGGGTGGTCGTGGCACTGCGCGCAGCCGACGGTGAGCCCGAGCCCGACGGCACCGACGGTGCTGGTGATGTCGTTCAGCAAGACATGGCGGCGCTCGGACTGGTTGTTCAGGTCGGGCATGTCCGGCACGGTGAAAAGGAAGGCCGTTGCGTTTGCATCGCCGTTCGGGAGAAGGTCGCCAGCGATCTGCTGCTGCACGAATTGATCGAAGGGCATGTCGTCATTTATCGCCTTGATGACCCAGTCACGAAACTGCCAGGCGCGACCACGTTCGGCATCGTATTCGAAGCCATCCGTCTCGGCAAAGCGCGCGAGGTCGAGCCACCACTGGGCCCAGTGTTCGCCGTATTCTTTGGTAGAGAGAAGGTGGTCGATGAGGTCAGAGTAGTCAGCCTCGGAAAGTGGCTGCTCCGCGTCTCCCAGTCTCCGTGTCTCCGTTTCTAGATTAGGTGGCAGTCCGGTCAGATCGAAAGTCACACGACGGATAAGTGTGGCGGCATCGGCTGGAGGCGACTGAGGCGGAGAGAGTTTTTCGAGGCTGGCATCCGCGTTCGCCAGCGGCTGGAAGGCCCAGTGCTCGCGGTCTTTTGCGGTGATCGGCGGCTCGTCCTTCACCGGATCAGCCGAGGCATGAATGGCGACGGCATGGGATTGCGTCACGCCGAGCAGCATGACCAAGAGCGCCATCGTAATTCGGAAATGCTTCGTCATTCGATCATTCGGGTTTCGTCATTCCTCACGCCAGCACGCCCTTCACCACATGGCATTCATCCACGCCGGTGAGCTTTTGATCGAGGCCGTTCAGGCGGAAGGTGAGGCGGTCGTGATCCATGCCGAGGAGGTGCAGGATGGTGGCGTGGAGATCGTGGATGTGGACTTTGTCCAGCGCGGCGCGGAGGCCGAATTCATCCGTGGCACCGTGGACGTGACCATGCTTCACGCCAGCGCCGAAGAGCACGGTGGTGAAACCCCATGGATTGTGATCGCGACCCACGCCTTTTTCACTCATGGGCATGCGGCCAAACTCGCCACCCCAGATGACGAGGGTGTCATCGAGCAGGCCGCGCTGTTTCAGATCGCGCAGCAGACCGGCGACGGGGATGTCGGTGCGGGCGCAGTAGTCGCTGTGATTTTTCAGCACGTTTTCGTGAGCATCCCAGCCATTCGTATCGCCGGAGTAAATCTGCACGAAGCGCACGCCGCGCTCGATCATGCGACGTGCGAGCAGGCAGCGTGTGCCGAACTCTTTGGTCGTGGGATGGTCGATGCCGTAGAGATGTTTCGTGGCTTCCGATTCGCGGGAGATGTCCACCGCTTCAGGTGCGGCGGTCTGCATGCGGAAGGCCAGCTCGTAGGCGCGGATGCGGGCATCGAGCACGCTGTCGGCTTCATGGCGTGCGAGATGGGCGGCATTCATCTGCTGGAGGAGATCCAGCGTGGCACGCTGACGAGCGCTGCTGTGCGGGCTCTTCAGATCCAGGATGGGATGCTCACCCGCTCGCATGGTGGTGCCTTGATAGGTGGCGGGTAAAAAGCCGCTGCCCCAGGCTGGCGGGCCGCCTTTCAGACCACCACCAGGATCAGGCATCACCACAAAAGCAGGCATGTCAGCGTTCTCAGTGCCGAGGCCATACGAAACCCAACTGCCCAGGCTCGGCTTGCCCATCTGGATGGAGCCGGTGTTCATCTGATAGACGGACTGCGGGTGGTTCACGCTGTCGCCATGGCAACTGCGGATCACGCACATCTCGTCCGCCAGCTCCGCCATGTTTGGCAGGAAGTCACTGATCTCGATGCCGCTATGCCCATGCTTCCGAAATGGCTTCACGGGTGCGAGCAGCGGGTTTTGCGCCACTTTGCGCCTTGTCTCCACGGCTCCGTAGCTGTCGGGCAAAGGCTTGCCTGCATTGCGGATGAGGTCGGGCTTCGGATCGAAGAGATCGACATGGCTCGGGCCGCCGTGCATGAAGAGCCAGATGACGCGCTTCGCTTTCGCCGGGAAGTGGGATCGACTTTCACCGCCCAGCGTGTCGCTTTGCAAAAGATGCGAGCAGGCGACGCCGGTCAAACCAACTCCAGCACTGCCGAGAAGGCGGCGGCGGGAGAAGGAGGGCGGGGTGGGCATGGCGCAAGAACGATCTCATGCTGCCACATCCATCATTCACAAGTCAA
This sequence comes from Prosthecobacter sp., assembly GCA_044373575.1. GTDB lineage: Bacteria > Verrucomicrobiota > Verrucomicrobiia > Verrucomicrobiales > Verrucomicrobiaceae > Prosthecobacter. Next base: position 8,687 of record JBILPY010000135.1, read on the forward strand.
TACCTCGGCACTTCGGTATCGACGAGCTCGGACCAGGCATCGATGCCGCCGCGCATGGACTGCGTCTGGCGGAAGCCGTGCTGGCGCAGCCAGTTGGCGGCACGCTGGCTTCTCATGCCGTGGTGGCAGTAGATGATGATGTGCTGATTCACATCCGCGAAGCGCTGTG
>JBILPY010000716.1:0-2712 GCA_044373575.1 Prosthecobacter sp.
TACACACCTGGCTGGTCGGGACGGAAGCTGCCTTCATACAAACCGGGGCCGCTCTGGCTGAGGGCGATCTTTTGCAGCGGCTTCAAAGGTGCGCCGAGGGCGTCGGCAGCCACGAAGAAGATCTCAGCATCGACTCGGGCGTCATTTGCTCGGGTTCCGGCGTCTTCCTGGAGATCGACACGGAGCTTCGCTTCATCGCCAACCGTCTCTGCAGAGAGGTCCATGTGGCGGCCCTGCGGCGGGCGGGCTGTTTCACGAAGTACCTGGGACCAGAAGCGGCTGAAGCCCGGCCAGCGGGTGATCCAGAGTGAGCCCCAGCGGCTCTTCGCATCGCTGGTGAAAGCGGTAACTTTCCCCAAACCGTAGCGCCAGTGCGCGAGTAACGGGTCGCCGAGATCGGTGACGAGCGGGATCTGGGCGGTGGCTTTGCGCAGCGTCTTCACATAGCCCAGCAGGGCAGGGGAGTCCCAGTTCTCGAAGCCCGCGAGCATGGGGTGCTTCTCCACAAAGTCGGGCTGGAAGGGCTCCTCGCGTATCATGCGCCCGGTGTGCATGAGGGTGTCCTGCGTGAAGATGCGCGTGATCGTGGCTGCATCCATGGTGCTGTAACTTTGTCCGCCACCCGCACTCGCGATGGCCTGCAAAAGCGCGACGTGAGAGCCCTCGCCAATTGCCACGGTGGAGATGGTCATGCCTTCGCCGCGACACTGCGAGGCGAGACCCTCGTAGCCACTGCCGGAGGTCTGGCCATCGGTGAGAATAATCATGTGCTTCACCTTCGCCTTCACGCGTTGAAGGGCGGTGCGCGCCTGCTCAAAGGCTGGTTGGAGATTCGTGCCACCACCGGAAGCGACGGCAGCGATTTGCCCAGCGACCGCTGCCGTGGAAGTGAGCCGGGTCATCGGCGCGACGACATGGGCCTCGCTGTCAAAGGCGAAGACGCCGATGAAGTCGTTCTTCCCCAGAACCTCGGCTGTGGCGATGGAGGCGCTCTTGGCCATCTCCAGCTTTTCGCCCGCCATGGAGCCCGAGCGGTCGATCACGATGGCGACGGCGGCGCTTTGCTTCTCCTCTTCATCGGGTGATTTCAGCCGCACGGGCAAAATTTCCTCGATGGGTGTGCGGTAGTAGCCACCGACCCCGAAGCTCTGCGGCCCGCCGAGCATGATCAAACCGCCGCCGAGTTTATCGACGTAGTCGCGCATGGCGTTCATGGTGGGTTCGCCGAGCTGATGCGCGGGGACATCGCTGAGGATGATGCCGTCGTAGCCGGAGAGCGCATCCAGCGTGCCGGGGATGCCGCCGGGCTGGCGCAGTTCGAGCTGCACGCCTTCTTTTTCCATGGCCTGCATGAGGTGTTGGCCCTCCGTGGGGTCACTCTCGATGTAAAGCAGTCGCAGTCTGCCGCGCACATCCACCAGTGTTAGGGCGCTGTTGTTCGCGGGTAAAGAATCGCCCGCGATGTCCTCGAGCACGGCGCGGTATTTGTAGATGTTTCGCACGCCTGGCGTGCGGGTGAAGTTCTCGCTTTGCGGCTTGCCGGGCTTCAGCGAGACGCTGCGCTGCTCCACCTGCACGCCGTTTTCATAGAGCTTCAGCGTGCCGGTGGCCTCAATGGTGGACTCAAGCTGCGCGGTGAGTTTTAAAGTCGCTCCCTCGGTGAGTCGGGAGCGGTTCGGCGTGAGCTGGAGCACCCGCGCATCCGGCTTCTGCGGCCCGGCGATGGGGATGGCATGAAGTCGTGTGCCAGACACCGCCGCATCCTGCGCCGCACTCAGCAGGCTGCCGCGTGTCTCGTGACCATCGCCGATGAGAATGAGATCGCGGCTCGCTCCAGCGGGGAAGAGCGCGAGCGCATAGTCGATGGCCGCCGAGTAGTGGCTGTCTCCACCGTGATCCTTTTGCCAAAGCAACTGCTGAGCTGGATCGAGTGCAGTGTCGCTGCTCAGAAGCTCCGGCTGACTGCCAAGCCGCACGAGGAAAGTCTCCGCCGAACCGCCCGCTTGCTTCTGAATTTGCTGCGCGGTATCGAGCGCCTTCGTCAGTCCCTCAGCTCCCATGCTTTGACTCGCATCAATGATGATCCCGAGCGCTTTCTTGCCCGTCTGCGTCACCCGCGCCGGACCTGCGAGTGACAGCAGTGCCAGCAGCACAATCAACGCCCGAACGATCAGCAGCAGTCGCTTCCGCAGCCCATGCATTGGATGTGCCGAGCGACTCTCAAACCATAGCAGCAGCGCAAACGCGGGCAGCGCGAGCAGGAGTAGTTTCGGGTGGGCCCAGTCCATCAGAGAATCGCGCGGACTTCATCACGCTGGAGCACAAGTGCAACATGGATTCTGAGGCAAGTAGGGGCATAAAAAAACGAACATGCTTGGGAGCATGTCCGTCTTGAAAGTTAGTGATTCCAAATCAGCGGCTGCCGGGCATCATTTGGCCGTAGCGTCCAGCGCCTTCCCATTTAGCGGGCCGGTTCCAGGGCATGGTGCTGTCTGCGACTGGAGGTGGCTTGCGCTCGCGGCGTTTGGGCTCATCAGATGAACCACAGGAAACAAGTGAACTGAGGGCGGTCAGCACAAGCAGGGCAGCGAGGGGGAGGTGGGTATTCATGGGCGACGGGGACACGCTGTTACGCATGATCCAGGGTCACTGATGCAGGTTTTCCAGGATGACACGATCTCCAGGAGCGATGCTCATGCCGCTGGCGAGGGT
>JBILPY010000770.1:0-2709 GCA_044373575.1 Prosthecobacter sp.
TGAAGGCAGAGGAACCGTGACGCTCAATGTGGTCGAATAAGCCGACTCCACCACACCGCGTGTGGCTTTGATCCGGTAGTAGTAAGTGGTGCCGACATTCACGGCACTGTCCGTGTGGGATGTCGCCGTTCCAGCCAGATTCGTGAGCGCGGTCCAGGGGCCCGTGTCAGCAAGCGCCTTCTCGATCACAATGGCTGTCGGGTTTCCAGTCGATGAGAAGCTCAGAGCGACAGAAACGCCTGACATCGAGGCCGAGGTCAGCGTGGCAGTCGGCGGCGGCGGTGCCAGAGTCCTGACGGAGAGCACCGGGCTCCAGCCCGAACTCACCGTAGGTGCATCCGCTTTGATGCGGAATTCATAGGCGGTGTCCGAGGTCAGACCGCTGACAGCAAAAGTAGTCTGATTGGCATTGATGGTAGGCGTCAGATTGGTCCAGGCGGTGCCACCTACGGGACGCTGTTGCAGCGTAAATCCTGTTTCCAGGGATTCATCCGTCCATGAAAGAGCGATGGAGGTCTGAGTGATCGTGCCTGCGTTGAGCACAGGATCCGGTAGGCTCAGCGGGAGTTGCACCGTGTAGAAACGCAGACGGCTCCCATTCTGAACCGCCAGCTTTTTACTCGTGGAATTGTAAGTGCTGACACGGGTCGCCAGCGGCATGGCCAGCACCTGTTGTCGGCTCACCGTGTCATTGATCTTGGTTTCACCGAAGGCAAAACGGGCATCGGGCGTGGCACTGTACGTCTCCGTGCTCATCGTCCACTGCTCCACCAGATTGGAGTTGAAGTAGGAGCCGTTCCAGAACACGCCGTTGCCGCTTTCAGACACAACTACGACCCTCGACCCATAGTAAGAGTAGCTTTCCACCCGTTTGTGGGCCAGCGAGGTGAAGACATCTCCTGTCACATCCAGTTTATAGATCTCAGCACCCGAGCTGTTGTTTTCTCCATGGAAGTAGTAGCGACCGGTCGGGTCAAAGCCGCCTCCGCCCTCACGCAGACCGATGGTGCCAAGCTCAGTTCCTGTGGTGGTGTTAAAGATGGACAGGTCCACCCATTGATCCTGCTCCTCCACCACGATGCGCCCCGCTGCCCCAGCCGATACTCGATACACATCATTGGCACCGTAGCCCATACCGCCAAATGGCGTGAATGCATAGGTGCGCTCCAGGGCCAGTGTCGTCTTGTTCAGTGCCAGCAGGGAGCCGGGCATCCAGTTGGGTATGTAAATCCGGTTGTCTCCATTGTGGATGGCCAGATCCGTGGCGGAGGAGCCGACCTGGCGCACTCGCAAAATGGCCTCCGTGGTGCTGTCGATCTCCAGCAGGTAGGCCTTGGCTCCCGTGACAGCAGTGTTTTCACTGATGGCATAGACCTTGGATGAGGCTGGATCGGACTTCAGGATTGTCACCGCCAGCGGCTCCACGGTCAGCTTCACCGGAAGGGTGAACAAAGTGCCGCCCGTGCCCGAAAGCGTCACCGTCGCCAGATGCACTCCGGCCGGCAAGGTCGAGGCATTAAGGATGATCTCCAGGTTACTGGGTGTCGCTCCGGTAGTGCTGGCAAAGCTCACCCAAGACTGATTGGCCGACGCCGTCCAAGCGACGCCGGGGCTAGCCGAGGCCAGAGAGACTGAGACGCGGTGGTCGGCATGTCCCTGCACGGTCGCTGTCTCCACCTTTTGCAGGCTAGAAGAAATGGGAGACACCGTGAAGGAATAGACGGTGCCTGGGTTAAAGGTGCCGCCCACCTGAGCATCCACTCGCCAGTAGTAAGTCACAGAAGTTGCCAGTGTCTCCGTTAGCACAAAATCAGGCAGCGTCGTACTTCCCTTATACTCGGGTGAAGCCGTGGTCGCCGCCGACACAGCCGCGCTTGAGGTGCCGAGATAGACCCGATAACTTCCCGCTCCTGGCAGCGGTGCCCAGCTTAGTGTGCTCGGCGGCAGAACGATGGATCCATCAGCGGGTGAGAGCATGCGCCCCATGACCTCGGAGCCGATGGCAGCGATCAGATCCAGACTCGTGATCGTTCGCGTGGTGGCGTTGTAATACACCAGTCGTGAGTAGTCCGACGTGATGGCATGGACACTCGTTGTGATCGGCAGATCGTAGAGCTTGTTCCCCGTGGAGGTCTGGAAAATGGCATTGGTCGTCACCGCGATCTCGCCACCAGGGGTGATGGAGTAAACTGGGTTGGAGAAGCTCCTGTCCACCGTGCTGATAGTGGCCAGGTTCACCATGAGCTGCTTGATGAAGACCTTGCCGCCATCACCGCTGATCAGAACTGGCGTTTCCAGAGGGTCGCGGCTTAGAATGATACTCGATCCCGATTTCTCGGCGAATGTTAATGTCCCGTTAGCCGCAACGCTGTATTTGCTAATGAATGAGTTCGCTAAGCCTGCGGACCAACCATACTGCATCCAGCCGAAAAGCTGGGATTTAGCCGGGTTAAGTGAAAAATCTCCAAATCCATAAGTGCCCGATGGCCCATCTGCAGCCACCGTCTGCACAACCAGTCCTGTGGTTCGGTCATACACCCGCAGCAGTGGTGCCCAGGCTCCGTCCGTATAATAAAGGATATTTCCCGGCCCCACTCCAATGTTTGCCGTGGTATCGGCGGTCCCCCAGTTGTCAAAAGTCGGCAGCAGCAGCGTCTGCGTCACGGTCAGAGTGCCCAGATTCACCACGGAGATGGTTTCATCCACCGC
>JBILPY010000136.1:0-8816 GCA_044373575.1 Prosthecobacter sp.
GTTTCACCTCTCCTCGCTCCCGCTTTGTTTTCAAAATCTTGCGCTTCAGCCCACGAGGTTTCGGGCGATTTTGGCGGCGCTCCTTCTCCTTCTCATTCTGCACAACCAGCCTCGCATCACTCAGAGCCTTCTCCAGACGTTCGCAAAGCTCCACACGAGCCCAGTGGCGATTCATCACCTGCGATCTCTCCTTCTGGCAGCGCACCTCCAGGCCCGTCGGGATGTGCCGAAGCACTACCGTGGAGGATGTTTTGTTCACCTTTTGCCCGCCGGGACCGCTGCCACGGATGAAGTCTTCCTCCAGGTCATCCTCTCGGATGCCGAGTTTCTTCAGGCGTCGGGTCAGCGCATCTTCGTCGGGCAAAGGCATGGCGGCGAGTCTAGCATGACTCTTCGCGGCTGGCACGAACGGTTTGACGAGCCCGGAGCAGCGCACTACGAGCGGGAATGATTCCCGCCCAAACCGTGACCGAGCCCCAGGCTCTCCAGCCGTTCCTTTTCACGGCCTGGCCTGAAGTGAAGCGCACGAAGGTCAAGCAATGGCTCAAATACGGTGCCGTGCATGTGAACGATAAAGTCGTCACCAAGCACGACCACGCCCTCGCCGCCGGAGACCGCGTCTCCATCCTGCCCACCAAAGCCCCGCCTCCGCCTACCGATGACCTCCCCGAAGGCGTCGCCGTGCTTTATGAGGACGACGCCATCATCGTCATCCACAAACCGCCCCACCTCCTCACCATGGCCACCGACAGTGAGAAGGAGCGCACCGCCTATTCCTTCCTGAATACCTATCTCCGCGACAGCGCCCACAGCGGCCGCGCCCGCGTCTGGATCGTACATCGTCTCGACCGTGAGACCTCCGGCGTCCTCCTCTTTGCCAAGACCGAGGAGGCCAAAGAATTCCTCCAGACCCACTGGCAGGACTTTGAGAAACGCTACCTCGCCCTCGTCGAAGGAGCCCCACCGGCTAACTCCGGCACTCTCCGCGGCTACATTGATGAAAGCCAGCCCCACCGCGTCTTCGTACGCAACGGTCCCGGCCCAGGTGCGCGTGAAGCCATCACTCATTACCGCGTTCTGCGTCACGGTATGGGTCGCACCCTCGTGGAGCTGACTTTGGAAACCGGTCGCCGTCATCAGATCCGACTTCAGCTTGCCGAGATCGGCTGCCCCGTCGTTGGCGATACCAAATACGAAGCCAAATCCAACCCCGTCCGTCGGCTCGCCCTCCACTCCGCCCATCTACGCATCGATCACCCGGAGACAGGCAAGTCCATGACCTTCGAGTCACCGCTCCCGCCCGAGCTGGCAAAGCTGCTGCCAAGCGAGGTCTAACATTCCTCAAAACACCTCCGACTGCCCGCTCAACGGCGGCACCAGACCGAGCTTCCGGTAGGCCGAAGGCATGGCTACACGACCGCGTGAGGTCCGCTTCACGAAGCCCTGCATCACCAGATAAGGCTCATGCACATCTTCCAAAGTCGAAGCGTCCTCCCCCACCGCCACAGCGATGCTCCCCAGCCCCACCGGGCCGCCATCAAACTTATGGATAAGCGCCTCCAGAAAGCGCTTATCCATCTCGTCCAGGCCCGTTTCATCGATGTCGCGCATCGTCAGTGCCAAGATCGCCACCTCCTGAGTGATCTCACTCTGCGCCTTCACCTGCGCATAGTCGCGCACCCAGCGCAGCAGATGGTTCGCGATGCGCGGCGTCCCGCGTGACCGCTGCGCGATCTCCCGCGCGCCACTTTCCTCGATGGGTACCGTCATCAGCCGCCCCGAGCGCATGATGATGTGCTGCAGTTCCTCCACCGTATAGTAGTCCAGCCGGTTCGGAATGCCAAAGCGGCTCCGCATCGGCGCCGTCAGCATCCCAGCCCGCGTCGTCGCCCCCACCAACGTGAAGGCCGGCAGATCGATGCGGATCGTCCGCGCTTTCGGACCCTGATCAATGATGATGTCCAGGCGAAAGTCCTCGATCGCCGGATACAGATACTCCTCGATGCTCGGGTGCAGCCGATGGATCTCATCGATGAATAGAATGTCCCTCTCCTGCAAGTTCGTCAGGATACCCGCCAGGTCCCCTGCCCTCTCGATCTGCGGCCCGCTCGTCGTGTGCAGGCGAGATCCGACAGCACTTGCGATCAAATTGGCCAGCGTCGTCTTCCCCAGGCCCGGAGGCCCACAGAGCAGAGCATGATCCAGCGGCTCACCGCGCATCTTCGCCGCCTCCACCATCACGAGCAGTTGCTCCTTCACCTTCGTCTGCCCATGGAAGTCCTCAAAATTCGCCGGGCGCAGGGCGAGATCAAAGGGCGAGTCGGCTTCGTTCAGGGTAGGAGTCACAAGAAGGCAGTCTTTAAACCCTGTTCGCCTGACCGCAACTCATCAGCGCAGTCCTCGCAACGCCAACGCCGGCTGGACGCCCGACAGCCGCAAGACCTTCTTCTCCTGGTTCACCCGCGCCCGCACCTGGAAGGGCGGCAACAGCTTCAAGGGCTTCATCGAGAACATCCGTAAAGACGCCATGGCCACCTTTGTGCCGCAGGCGGAACTGGCCGAACTCGAAGCCCTCGGCACCAAGACCGAGAGCGTGAACATCCCCAACTACGTCGCCCCGAAAGGCCCCGGCAAAAACTGGAGCGTCGATGAAGTCGTCGCCCTCACCAGCGGCGGGCTCAAAGGTCGCGACTTCGCCAATGGCGAGGCCATGTATCGCAGCACCATGTGCGCCACCTGCCACCGCTTCAATGGCGATGGCGGCAGCATCGGCCCCGACCTCACCGGCGCAGGCAATCGCTACACCCTGCGCGACCTCATGAAGAACATCGTCGATCCCAGCAAGGTCATCTCTGATCAATACGACAGTCACCAGATCACCAAAAAAGACGGCAGCACCATCCTCGGCCGCATCGTCGTCGAAGAGAACGGCAAGGTCTTCGTCATGACCAATCCCTTCGCACCTAATGATCAGATGGCCATCAACGAAGGCGACATCGCCAAGAAGGAGACCCGCAAGATCTCCATGATGCCTCCCGGCATGATCAACGCCCTGAACCAGGACGAACTCCTCGACCTCGTGGCCTACCTCGTCAGCGGCGGGAATGCCAAGGATAAGGCCTTCGCGAAGTAAGACGAAGCGCGGACACTATGCATACTCTGTCTGGCCGCCCGATAAATCCCATGTCGAACGTTACCTCTCAGAGCTGGTCGCAGCGGCCTCGACGGATTCTTTTACCACAGTTATCCAAGGCAAGTTTGCTCAATCCAACAACTGCCGGCCCAGTAACTTTCGCACCGTCTTCGCGCTCTCAAGAAATCGATCCAGATGCTTCAGGCGCTCCTGAATTAGCTTACGCTTGGCATCATCTATCTTACCTTCCCAATACGAGGCTCTGAAATCGAAAATACGTTCAACCACTTGGACTCTCTTATCACCTAGCTCCTCCTTCGCGTTTTGAAGATAGGTCAGCGTTTCTTTATCCTGACATGACCCCATAGCGACATTGAGCAGCACACTCATCATGCTGCGAGCTGACTCATCCAGGTTCTCCATGATCTGAAGGATTTGTTTGGTTTCTGAATCGCAGGTATCTGGCGGACTTCTAAAGTGAGCCAACCAGTGGTTGTCGTTCTCTGGGTTAAGGCGATCCAAGGTCTTTAGTACGGATTCAAACACCTCGAATGGCCGAGTGCCATCAGGTAGCGCCTCCCGGTGTTTCCAGAGCATCAGGATGGCTTCGAAGCACTTCTTTTGAGCTGCGGCTCTCTCTTCCTCGTTGGCCCTTTCGGCTTGGATCATCAGTTCAGCAATGTAGTGGGCCATTGGTCTTTGATGGAGTGATAGGATCGCTCTGGCCGCACCTTTCGCTTGAGAGTGCTGACATACCTTTCAGCAAAGCCCATCAAGGTGCTTTCAAGCTCTGACGGTGCCGTCTCTTTATCGAGGCGAACCGTCGAATGCTTCAACTGGTAGTAGCGGAAAGATTCTGCACCTGACTGATCCAGGTGTCTTTCCTCAAGGTCGATAACCAGCTCTCCAGCTTCATTGGGATCGCTTGAGCCTTCTACCCAGACATGTTGCAGAGTCGAATTTGGCTCGATCATTTCCAAGCAACGCCGCGCCGCCCAAAGGTAGTGAAAGCGATCTCCTGCTCGTGAATTTAGAACTGCATCTGTCGAGGAGGCCATTTCACGAAAAGGAGAGCTAGAATTAGGGGGTACACAAGCCTGACAAGTGTGGGGCTAAAGTGCTGACGTCGGTGTGTTCTTCTGTTGCTCCTTGGACGAGTGGCTGAGGAAGACATCGAAGCGGAAATCCTCAGGCATGGCGGGACTCGGGGCAAATTTCCGCCATCCAAGCGGAGCAGCCCGAAATTGGCAAGAGGGATGATTGGCTACCAGAACAACCGAAGCGTCTCCTTCGTTTCTCGGCAGGGGCGAAACCGGCTGACGATGAAGTGACCGCTGGTCTGCCCACGCTGCTCGTCGGGCGGGAAGCCTGGATCACCCGTCTGATCTCGCGCGGCAAGAAATGCGGGCTGACACTCGATGCGGAGCCTTTGGCAACGGCAGATTGTCGGACGGCAATTTCGTTTTGTCGGACGGCAATTTCGTTTTGTCGGACGGCAATTTCATTTTGCCGAACAACAATCTCGTTTTGTCGGACGGCAATTTCATTTTGCCGAACGGCAATCTTGTTTTGTCGGACGGCAATTCCATTTTGCCGAACGGCAATCTTGTTTTGTCGGACGGCAACTTCATTTTGCCGAACGACAATCTTGTTTTGCCGGACAGCAATCTCATTTTGCCGAACGACAAAACCAAAATGCCAAAGGGCAATCTCATGTTGCCGGAGGACAAAACGCTTCAGTCTGGGGCCGATGAGATTTCATCGGGCGGTCCAGACGATTCAATTTCAACGATTTAGACAAAGGCGACCACTATCATGGTTCTTGGGTCGAGCGGCGGCAGGCATTGAGGACGGCGTGCGGGAAGTCAAAACACACCCGCCCGCAGCCATCAGGCCTCCAACAGTCCACCACCCGGACTTACTTCCAATACCGCTCGATGGCATCCACCAGGCCGGGGATGCTGTGGACTTCGGCGGCGATGTCGATCCGCAGTCCGTGCTTTTTCACTGCGGTGCTGGTGACAGGGCCGATGGAGGCGACTTTGCACCCCTCTGGCAGGGGGACGCCGAGGGCCATGAAGTGATCCACGGTGCTGGCGCTGGTGAAGGTGATCATATCCGCGCCTTCTTCCTTCAGTCGGGCCAGGGCTTCGAGGTTGTCGTCCTTCTCGGGGACGGTGCGGTAGGCGATGGCTTCATCGACGATGGCTCCCATTTTCATGAGTTCCTTCGTGATGACATCGCGGGTTTCTTCGGCCTTCACCCAGAGGACGGAGACGTGCTCCATACTCTGGTAGTCGCCCAGAGCTTTGACGAGACCTTCGGCGACGAAGTCCTTCTCGGGCATGAGATCGACGGCGAGATGACGGGCGCGGACTTTCTCGGCGGTGCCGGGTCCAATGCAGGCGATGCGGACGCCGCCGATGCTGCGGGCGTCGTTGAAGAGCTTGTCGAACATCTTGAAGAAGGCATCGACCCCATTCGGGCTGGTGAAGACGATCCATTCATAAGTGTGGCAGTCCTGGACGAGTTCACCGAAGCCGAGGAGGTCGATGGGTTCCTCGATGCGGATGGTGGGCAGTTCGATGACATCAGCGCCGAGGTCGCGCAGCTTGCGACTGAGCACGCCGACCTGCTGGCGGGTGCGGGTGACGACGATCTTTTTGCCAAAGAGGGGGCGGTTTTCGAACCAATTGATCTTCGAGCGCTCGGTGACAACATCGCCGAGGACGGCCACGGCGGGTGCTTTGAACCCAGTCTCCTTCACCCGCTGCGCCATGGTGCTGAGCGTGGCGACGAGGGTCTGCTGCTTCCCATGCGTGCCCCAACGGACGAGGGCCATGGGGGTGTCGGGGTTCGCTCCATGCTTCAAGAACTCGCCAGTGATCTCCGCCATGCGCTCGACGCCCATGAGGAAGACTTTGGTGCCATCGGCGGCGGCGAGCTTCGCGTAGTCGAGGCTGGTCTCGGCCTTCGTCGGGTCTTCGTGCCCGGTGAAAATGGTGAGCTGGGAGGCATGGTCGCGATGCGTGACGGGGATGCCTGCGTAAGCCGGGGCCGCGATGGCGCTGGTGATGCCCGGGACGATCTCGAAGCGGACTCCGGCTTCGGCGAGTTCGGCGGCCTCCTCAGCACCACGACCGAAGAGCACGGGGTCACCGCCTTTGAGTCGAGTGACGGTTTTACCCTCGCGGGTCAGTTTGACGATGAGGGCATTGATCTGGTCCTGCGGCAGGGCGTGGTCGCCGGCCTTTTTCCCGACGTAGATCTTCTCGGTGCCTTCTTTGGCATAGCGGAGGAACTCGGGATTGCAGAGGTAGTCATAGACGAGGACGTCGGCGGCCTCGATGCACTCCTTGCCTTTGATGGTCATGAGACCGGGGTCACCAGGGCCGGAGCCGACGAGGTAACAGATGCCTTTGGAGGTAGCGGGAGCGGTGGGGGAGGCCATGCAGGAGGGAGGGAATAAAACGCCCGCCATGCTGTCGAGGCTGCCACGGGCTGCAAATGCTGATGTTGCGCCGTGCGCGCGCGCCTTTTTAAAAAGGAGAAGTGTCAGGGAACCGCAGCATGGACAGGCATGCTGCCGTTGCTTCCTTCCGGACCTGGCGGGGTTCGCGAGCTGGACATCCGCGGCCCCTGACAACGCCGAGATAGGCGTGTCAGACAATTTGTGCAAGCCGGAATCCAAGCCCGATTCACAACCTAAATGAGCGGATCTGAAAATTGGTGTTGTCGAAAAAGCAGGGATTCGGTAGAAAGACCCTCTAATTCACCTTTTTCACTCACAATCATGGTCTGGAAGATCCTCTCTATTTTCGCTGCAGCCTGCCTCGGCGCCTCCTGTTACTTCGCTTGGTCCAATCAAAAAGACCTCGCGTCAGAACGTGATCGCGAATCCAACGCGAAGGCCAATTTGAAGGCAGCCCAAGACTCCAAGAAGGAGGGGGATGAAGCACTCATCGCCAAAAAAGCCGCTCTTGAGGCCGTGCAAAAGGACCTCGCCGCTCAAAAAGAAGAAACGGTGAAACTGGGTGTCCAAGTCCAGGAAAAGGAAGTTTCCCACGGCATCGTCAAAGGCAACCTCGAACAAATCCAACAGCAGGTCGCTGCAGTGGAAAAACAGATCGAAGACGCTGGCGACATCGAGAAGCTCATCGCCCAGGTGGAAAAACTGAAAAAAGATCAAGCCGAAGCCGAAGCCGCTGTCGCCAATCAGACTCAGCGACTTGCTTCCGCCCAAGAATCCTATACCAACCTCGTGGCGGCCACGGAAAAACTCCGTGAAACAGAAGTGCGCGGACGCCGTGGTGTGGTGGACCCCACCTTCACCGCCCGTGTTTCCCAATACTTCCCTGAATGGGATTTCGTCATCCTTAACAAAGGCAACTCCGGCGGCGTTTTCGCAAATGCCGATCTGGATGTGAAGCGTGGTCAAGACGTGATCGCCCGGATCAAAGTGAAGAACGTCGAGCAATACGGCTCCATCGCTGAATTGATCCCCGGCTCTCTCGCCGCAGGTCAGGCTATCCGCACGGGTGACACCGTCGTGGCTTCTGCCACTCAGGCGGCTACACCTCCAGCACCTGCCCCAAGCAAACCGGATGGTGCCCCTGCTGGTGGTGCCGCTCCTTCCCCGCCTGCTACTGCACCAACCATGGGCGCTGATCCCTTCGGTGCGGCACCTGCTCCCGCTGGTGCCCCGGCTGCGGCTCCAGCCATGGGTGCAGATCCCTTCGGTGCTGCTCCGGCAGCTGCCCCCGCCGCCCCGGCCATGGGTGCGGATCCCTTCGGTGCTGCTCCGGCCCCTACTCCAGGAGCTGCTCCAGCTGGCACGGCTGACAAACCCAACACCGCCGATCCTTTCGGCGCAGCTCCTGCCCCCAAACCCTGATCACTCCGTCTGACTGCCTCCACCCGGATTTTTAATCTCTCCCGACTCCCCCTCCATGACCAAAGTCCTTTTCATCCTCAGCGCCGTCATCATCTTGGTTTCGGCGTTCTTCGCCTACCAGAACGGACGTGAATTCACCCGCGTCCGCACTGGTGTTGCCGTCGTGAACATGCAGGTTCAGACAGCCCTGAATGACGTTAATAAAATCGTTACCGAGGTCAATGGCGTCATCGCCAACGTCGCCACCGTGCAGGGCGAACTCGACATCGAAGGTGAAAAAGTGAAGAGCCAGAAACTCAAGCTCGCCCAAGTCGAAAACGATTTGAAGCGTGACCAAGACCAACTTGACGCCGCCAGCAAGAAGCTCGCCGACCAACGCATTCGCCTCGGCAAGTTGCCACAGGGGATGAAGCCAGAGACGATGGTCGAGGAGATCAATGGTATGAAGAAGGCAACCGCAGAATTCCAGGCCCAGGTCGAACTGAAGAAAAAGGAAGCTGAAGCTGAGGAAGCCAAGATGGGTGATGCTCGCAAAGCTTACGAAGAGATCGTTCGCAAAATCGAAGACCGCAAAAAATCCTTTGATCGCAACAGCCTCGTCGCACGCATCGTAGCGGTGAATACCGCTTGGGGATTTGTGGTGGTCGATGCCGGCCAGAGTGGCGGCATCACGGAGGCAACCAAACTCCTTGTCACCCGTGGCAATCAGACCGTTGGCAAACTCAGCATTCTCTCCGTTCAGGACAACCGCACGGTGGCCAACATCCTCCCAGAAACCCTCGCCAGCGG
>JBILPY010000137.1:0-8797 GCA_044373575.1 Prosthecobacter sp.
CGCCATCACGAGCAATCCCGGCCCGCCGCGCATATCAGCATGGCCGCCCAACTCATCGACCACATGGAGCGCCACCTTTCCGAGCCGATCTCCATGGACGCACTAGCGGCTCATGCCCGCACCAGTCGTGCGCGACTTTTTGCCAACTTCAAACGTGAAACCGGCATGAGCCCCAACGACTGGCTGCAACGCCGCCGCATCAAAACTGCCACCGACCTGCTCCGCACCACGAACCGCAAACTCGAAGACATCGCCGCAGCATGTGGCTTCACCTCGGCCCCGTATTTCTGCCACGTCTTCCGCAAATACACCGGCACAACACCCAGCGAGCATCGGCAGCGGACATGATTTGAGCACCGTCACAACCGGGCAAACCATAGCTCGGAACTCCCATCAAAACCTTCGGCTTCCATTCATGAGACGTCGAATCGATTTCATCAAGCAACGCGGGGTCAGGTCGCTCGGCATAGTCGCGGGCGTCGTGGTTGTCCGGCGCGACGGGCATGGAGCGTCACAAGGATGTGGGTGCGTTTTAATTTTTCATGAAGGGCTCACTCAGCACCACGGCGCGGACGAGATCCTTGAAGCCGCGTTGGTTGGCGGAGATGTCTTTGACGATGCTGTCGATGGCGGCGCGGTCGGTGAACTCGGGGGCGCGGGCGAGGGCGTAGGTGAGGAGTTTCTCACTGAGGGCGCGGGTGAACTGCTCGTGCTTTGCGATGAGTAGGGTGCGGAAGTCGGTGACGCCTTGGAACTTCTCGCCGGTGGGGAGGTCGCCGCTGGGGTCGATCTGGTGATCACCGGAGTAATTTTCGCGCCAGCCGCCGATGGCGTTGAAGTTCTCCAACGCGAAGCCGAAGGGGTCGATCTTTTGATGGCAACTCGCGCAGGTGGCGTTCTCGCGGTGCATGGCGAGTTGCTCGCGGATGGTTTTGGCTCCGCTGGCATCGGGTTCGATGATCGGAACGTCGGGCGGTGGCGGTGGTGGGGTGTAGCCGAGGAGTTTATGCTGCACATAGACGCCTCGCACGACGGGCGAGGTATCCACGCCATTGGCGGACGCAGTGAGGAAGGAAGCCTGGGTGAGAAGGCCGCCGCGCTCGCCTTTGGGCAGCGTGACTTGGCGGAGTTGCACGCCTTCCACGGGCGGCAGGCCGTAGTGCAGGGCGAGTTCGCGATTGAGGAAGGTGTAGTTGGCGGCGAGGAACTCGCGTGGTGGCAGATTGTTGTCGAGGATGTGGCGGAAGAACATTTCGGTCTCCGCACGCATGGCGGCGTCGATGTTGTCGCGGAAAAAGCTGACGAAGTCGGTGGAAACAGGCATCTCGCCGATGTGGTCGAGGTTCAGCCAGAGGCGGATGAAGTTCTGCACGAAGCGTTGTGATTTTGGATCGGCGAGCATCCGATCTACCTGTGTGCTGAGCGTGGCGGGCTCGTGCAGTTTGCTTGCGGCGGCGAGCTGGATCAGCGTCTGGTCAGGCATGGAGGACCAGAAGAAATAGGACAGACGCGATGCGAGTGCGAAGTCGTTCAGCTTGCCGGTGCCTTCATGCACGTGAAGGAAGGCGGGCGAGCATAGGATGGTTTGAAAGCCCAGTTGAAGCGCATCCAGCGGCTTCATTCCGGCATCGAGTTTGGCGTTGATGAGCTTGCCGATGGGCGTTAGCTCGCCCTGAGCCAAAGGACGACGGAAAGCTGCTTCAGCGAAGATTTTCAGACGCTCGGGGATGTTGGCACGGCTGATCTGATCCGGCGTGAGATTGCCATAAAGCAAGGTGTGACCTGATGTCGGCCATTGGTCGAGTTGCGGACCTGCGACCTGCATTTCCCAAATGCGCAGCTTCGGCCCGCGATAGGCTTTGAGCATCGCCAGGGCGATCTCGCCTTTTCCCAGCTTTCCGATCGCTTCCAGTTCGGGATGCTCTTTGGTGTTTCTGCCCAACTTGAAGGCCAGTGCCTTGGCCGCAGGCGCGCCATTGCGGAAGCGCACCTCCGGTTCCTCACCCCGTTCGAGATCGACGGTCCACTCGAACCACTGCGGCTTGTCACTGGTGAGTTCCACCAGCGCGAGCGTGCGCTCCGTGGTGATGTTACCAGTGCTCTCAACACTGCCCTCGCGGTTCACCGCAGCGAGCTCCATTACGATGGGATCGCCGTTGCGGAAGTTCGTCAGGAAATCATAGGAATGTGTGCGGTCAATGGCAGCGGCCTGAATGCGGATGGTATAACGTCCGCTCTGCGGTGCGCCGCCGCGCACCATCGGCTCAAATCCGATGTGCCCGCCGCGATAATGCCGTGCGACGAGATCGTCGTAGCCCTTGTCCGAAATCCAGCGATAGCGATCTGTGCGAAAGAGCTTCGGCAGGTCACGTGCTGCCTTGCCTTCAAAGTAAAACGGTGACTTCTGCGTGTAGGTCTTCATCTCCGGTTTCGCGCCAAACGCTGTCGTGCGCTGGATGGCCTCCTCAGCGGCGGCAAAGTAATGATCGAGCAAGATGCCGGAGGTTACTTGCGACGCGCTGTTGTTGTCGAAGCCATCGGCACGGACCTCGGCAGGAAAGTCCGCGCTGGGATTCCAACCCGCGACGTTCAATCCCAATAGGTCACCGATGGTGTTGCGATACTCGAAGCTGTTGAGCCGACGCAGCACCGTGTGCGCTCCCGTGCCTATGAAGCGCTGCGTGGCATCGGCGATGGATTGCGTGATCGCATCGACCGCCGCGAGCAGTTCCGGATTCTGCGGCTGCTTCTCCTTCTTCGGCGGCATGTCGCCCTGATTGAGCTGATCAAGAATCTCCTGCCAGAGCAACGCATCGTCTGGGGTTTTGATTTCGCTGGCAAGCGTATCGAAACGACGATCTCCTTTTTGTTTCTCCGCGCCGTGGCAGTTGACGCAGTAGGACGTGAGAAACTGATCCATCGGGCCTGCAATGGAGAAGGAACAGGCGGCAAAGAAAGTGATAAAGCAAAGCTTCATAAAGGGCGGCAAAAAATGAGAGATTCAGTTCTTTGGTTATCAATCACCCAATCTTCATCGGCGTGAACGTCCCCGTGCTGCGCCCGAAGCGCTCGCGCTCGACGCCGAACCATTGGAGCGTGGAGAGCCAGAGGTTGGACAACTGGATGCGCTTGTGATCCTCCTCCGGGCAAACCAGATGGCCTTGGTGCTTGATGCCGCCACCGGCGAGAAGGACGGGCAAATCACTGGTCGAATGGTTCGAGGCATTGCCCATGCCGCTGCCGATCACCACCAGCGTGCTATCCATCAGACCCGCTTCCTTCAGCTTCCCGAGTAGGTGCGCGAACTGCGTCATGAGGTATTTCTCCACCGTCTGGAGCTGCGTGAGCAGGCCCTCCTGCTTGCTGTGATGCGACAGGCCATGATAGCTGCCGACATCGAGATCATTGGTGTGGAATCCAAGTGGTACTTCAAAGGTCGCCACGCGTGTCGAGTCGGTTTGCAGTGCCAGCGTCATCAAGTCCATGAACAGCGGAATTTCCTCGATCTGCATCCGCTCCTCGTCCTTGATCGCATCAATCGGCGATTTCGGTTTCGGCTTGTCGAGCCAAGCATCAGACATCTGTAACCGACGCTCCACATCTCGCACCGAGGTCAAATACTGATCCAGCTTGCTGCGGTCTGACGCATCCAAGTTGCCCGCCATGAGCTTCGCCGACCCGCGCAAGGCATCGAGCACGCTCGCCCGATTCGACAAGCGTCCGCGCTCCGAAGCCTTCTCACTCGCACTCGCCTCGACAAACAATGCTTCAAACAGACGCGCGGGATTGTTCACCGGAGGAAGATGCACACCCGCGCGGTTCCAGCACATGTCCGTGCCTTCACCAATCCCCGCTGTGATCGAGGGATAGCGCGTCGCCGCGCCGACATGTTCCGCCGCCACTTGGTCGAGCGAAATGTTCTTCTCCGCAAAACCAGGCGACTCATCTTTCTTCACGCCCGTGAGAAACGCATGCACCGCGCCATGCCCACCCTTCACGCCATGATCCAGATGCGAAAAGACCGTGAAGTCCGACCGATACTCCTGCAACGGAGCCAGCGTCTGGCTGATCGCATAATCACGCCCCTCCGCCGTCGGAAAGAAGCCGCCGGGCCAGAAACCGAGATGATTGCCGATGCAAATCAAGCGTCGCGGATCAGTCTTCGGAGCCGCCGCCGCAAAGCCAACGTTGAGGCTATCAAAAGCCGGAAGCGCGAGTGAAACGCCAAGTCCGCGAAGGAAATAACGACGATCAATGACCGGAGCGGAGTGTGTTTTCATGAGAGAGTGGATTGGTTGCAGGCTACCTGACTGCGCGGTGCAGTTGCTTTCCTCGTGAGTCGAAGTGCTCGAAGACGAGTTCATCCCCGGCGGTGATTTGCAGAAAGCCGCCATTGGGTGTGGGCGAGGTGTATTCCTGTTTGATCAACGCCTGCGGGTCAGAGCCCTTCTTGTCGCCCGGAGCGACGCCCATGCGGGAGTTCTCATCATTCAGAGCACCGCAGGCGAACTCTTCGACGCCCGATGGATGAATGCTGTGATACTGCCAGTGACGGTCTCCACAGATGAATTTGAGGCTGTCGATCTTGTTTTCCTTCAGCCAAGCGAAGAAGGCGTCGGCTTCATGGCGGAAGCCGCTGAGATCGGCGTGATTGTCGATCTTCTTCAAGTCATCGGGGCCGACCATCGCCGTGGGCGAGATGAGTATCTTCCATTTGGCATCACTAACCTTCAGGGTCGTCTTCAACCACTCTCGTTGCTCCGCACCCCAGAGCGATTTTCCGGGACCGTCGGCCATCTCATTGGGTGAGCGATAGTCGCGCCCCTCGGTGAGCCATATTTGCAGATCCTTGCTGACACGATGCGTGCGGTAGGTGGGCTTCTCGCTGTCTGCGGCCAGCATGGGCAATTGCTCGCGGAACATGTCGATGCCGGTTTTCGGCAATGGCAGTTTGTCGGTTAAATTGTCCGATTCATTGTAGCGAAAGTCGTGGTCGTCCTTTGACCAATAAGCGGGGACGCTGCGGAAGAACTCGATCATGCGTGGAAACCGGAACTGCTCATGCCAGCATTGGCGCAACTGCGAAACGGTCTCGGCCACGCGTAACGGATTGTCATAATAAACAATGTCGCCCGTGCCCACGAAGAAGTCCGGACGCAGTTTCAGCATCGCCTCGAAGGATGGGTAGCCGAGGCGTTTGTCCTCTTCCGTGGCAGTCAGAGGTCCGCTGGCCTTGCCGCGTTTGCCGTGCATGAACTTGTTGTAGTTCATGCAACTGCCCACGATGAAGCGCACGGGCGTGTCGATGCCTCCGCCTGCCAAGGTCTTGAACGAACAGCTCGGTCCTGCCTGAGCCGTTGCCTCTGTAGCACCATAGCTGGCGCGGTAATGGTAAGTGGTGTTGGGCTTCAGGCCGCTGAGTTCAGCGCGCACGATGAAGTCATGCTTGTCAGCAGCCGGTTGAAACGGAGTGCGCTGCGCATCGCGGAAGTCCGAGTGCGTGCTCCATTCAAAACACGCTACGCCGACGGCACCCGGCAGGTCACCGTTGGCATCGAGTTGCGCAGCGAGAGTCAGACGCGTTTGCAGCAGAGCGGTGGCGTCGGTGACCTCCCCAGACATCGTTCCCTGTCCGAGGAACAGCGCCTCCGGCTTGGATTCGGCAGCGTGCAGGTCAGGGGCACGCCATACCAACAGCGGAGATAGCTTTAGCAACAAACGGCGGGTAATGTTCATGAGCGTGAATGTGTAAAGTTTGAGGTCGCAGCGTCATCAAATAGGCCGTGAGCCCCTGAGTGGTGATCATCAAGGAAGCGGCTGCGGTTCGATGAGCGATACCTGCACGTCATCAATGTAGTGCGCCGACTTCGGCAAGGTCTTGTCCGGCGTGCGAACACCAAAGAAGAGCACGAGGCTTCGAGCAGCATGTGGCACTTGGATCTTCAAGCTCATGGTCTGCCAGCCTTTGCTCCCGGGCGTCACATCCACCCCCCGCGTGGCCGAAGCAATCGCTTCATCCCGACGCTCAAACCACGCTGAATCGAGAGCCTCACGCGCTTCGGAAACTGCAAACACGCGGATCATGTAGCGCATCGCAGACTCAGCATCCGCCGCAGCGAATGAGGCCGAGATCTCAATCTCACACATCCCTCCGCCCGCACTTGATGGCAGCGACGCTAAATCGAGCACCTGATAAACAGCGCGAGGTGCCCCTCTGGGCGATGCTTCCAGCCGGAGCATGAACTTTCCTTCCTTCGCACTCACACCGTGCTCCGCCGTCACCACCTGCGCCTCATCACCACCCCAGTGCGCTGAAGCATCAGGAAACCCCTTCGCCAAAGACATCTGAGCATCTTCGAAACTCGGGTGCACCACCGCCAGCGGCGTCTTCTTTTCCAAGCCACGCTGCACCACATATCCGAACACGACCGAAGTGCAGAACATCCCAAACACAATCCCAGCCGCCGCTGCGGTGAGCGGTCGCCAGGAGAGCCAGCGGGTCGGTCGGCTTGTTTCCCCAGCTTTCGGCGACGCCAGGATCTCATTCACCGCAGCCCGGGATTCAGCGTGTGATCCCAAGGCCACATCCAGATTCATATAGTCGAGATAGAGCGCCCGGAGGTCCTTGTCGGACTTGAGGGCGTTTTGAAGCGCCAGAGCTTCATCATCCGAGAGTGTGCCAGCGATGTAGCGCTGGATGAGGTCATGCCAGTCGTTGTTCATATCGTTTCCTCCTGAGCAAGGGTGCGCTGCACGCACTCCTGCAGCGCCTGCCGGATGCGGTGAAGCAGTTTGTAGAGAGACATCGGCGTCTGCCCGCGCCGTGTGGCCAGATCGTCCATGCGAATGCCCTTGGTGTAGGCCGTGAGCACCAGCTCGCGCTGGGTGGCCGGAAGCTTTTGCAGGCATCGCTCCAACGCCTCGCGCTGATCCGAGTGCCGCTCGCTCATCGCGGCGGATTCATCTGCTAACTGATGGACCAGTTCACTATCAAAGACATGCCGGTCACGCTTCCGGCGCTCCAGATGCCGCAACGACGTAAGGCGAGCCACCCCGAAAGCCCAAGGCCGGAAGTCATCTACTTGGCTGAACTTCTGCCAAAGGATGACAATAACTTCCTGCATCACCTCCAAAGCCTCTTCCCGAGTGGGCAGCATCGCCCGAACAAACGTGTGCAACGCCACCTCATGCTCCGCATAGAGGCGGAGGAACTGGTCGTGCGGAGGATGTTCGGGCGGTTGCGACATGGTGAGGTCACATCATACCTCCCCGCTCCCGGCTTCATTTGCCGAAGAAAATTTTCAAAGGGCGAAAATAACCGGCTGATGCCACTCTCAAAAGCTAGGGTGGACCCCGCTCAGACCCATCGCTTCCCGGAGTGCCTCATTCATTCGTCGGAAGCTTACGGGCGAAGTCGTTTCACGAGAAAGCCCCAGATGTCCTTCGCGGCTTCATCGGCGGGATGGTCGGGGAATTTGACGAAGCAGTTGGCGCCAGCCTCGTGGGCGAGCTTTTGGAAGCCGAGCGCCCACCGCGGGCTGTGGGTGTCGTAGTTGGCTTTCGTTAACTCCTTCGGCTGTGTGAAGCCTCATTTGTTCTCGAAAAAACGGCGCGTTGTCTTGGTGAATCACCTCAACCCCAATGCTGCGCGATCTTCTTTTTCAAGAACTCCACGCTGCGTGCGAGCTGTTCCATGCCATCGACGCCATCCTCAATGCTGATCCAATTGTCGAAGCCCTTGCTCTTCAGCTCGGTGAAGATGGCGTCGTAGTCGTTGAGGCCTTTGCCGATCTCGCCGTGGCGGAGGCGCTTGGCGTAGCCTTGAGCGCCGCCTTCTTCTTTGCGGAGGTCTTCGATGGTGCCCTCGGCGAGGTAGCGGTCGCTGGCGTGCATGGTCACGACGCGGTGCGAGACACGCTTCAGCAGCTCAATGGGGTCTTCCCCGGCGAGGTAGGTGTTCGATGGGTCGTAGTTGACGCCGAAGTTTGGGTGATTCACCGCATCGACGAGTTTGCAGAACACATCCATCTTCTGCGCGAACTCGGGGTAGTCCCAGAAGTCGTCCTTGTAGTGGTTCTCGATGATCAACGTGATGCCGCGTTCCTGCGCATACGGCAGGCAGGCGTAAATCGAGTCAGCGGCGAATTTCACACCTTCATCCAGCGTCAGCTCCGGCCAGCGCTGACCGCTGAGCACGCGGCAGTAGCTGCCACCGAGCGTGTGCGTCATGTCGATCCAGCGTTTCTGCTTCGCGATCTCCTTTTCGCGGAAGGCTGCGTCGGGATGCGTGAAGTCGGGCGAGCAGCACATCATCGGGATGACCTTGCCGGTGTCCTCGACCTCCTGGCGAAAGCGCGGCCAGTTTTTCTCATCGGCCATCTCCAGGAAGCCTGCATACCACTCCAGGCCCTGCACATCGAGCGTGGAGGCGAGCTTGATCCATTCGGAGACGGTCATCGTCCCTTCTTTGCAAAGGGCGACCATGAAGGCTTTCGGGAAGGCGGCGAGTTTGGGCATGCGATTGGAGTGCTGGAGTATTGAAATCACTTCGTCGGAATCGTGCTTGCGTCTTTCGGAGGGTTGCGGCCGATGAAGGGGTGCTGTTCCAAATCAAAGACCTGGCCGCTGATGGGACCGCATTCGTCGGCGAGTAGCCAAGCGGCGCAGGCAGCGATCTCGTCGGGCCAGAGGATGCGGCCGGCGGGGGCATAGACCTTCGGCAGATCGGCATACCAGTCGTCTTTGAGGCCGTGGGAGCGCTTTCTCTTGGCTTCGTTCTCGGTGAGAACCCAGCCGG
>JBILPY010000210.1:0-6992 GCA_044373575.1 Prosthecobacter sp.
GAGGTGACGCAGTTTGTTCGCGAGTCGGAGAATGGTTCCGACAAGGCGGAGCATGCTTATGAAACACTGGTGGATCGTCTGCTGGCCTCGCCGCGCTTTGGCGAACGCATGGCGCAGCACTGGCTGGATCTCGTGCGCTACGCAGAGTCGGAGGGTTATCGCCTGGATGCGTATCGCCCGAACGTGTGGCCTTACCGCGACTACGTCATCGAGTCCTTCAACCAGGACAAGCCTTACCACCAGTTCGTGAAGGAACAGCTCGCGGGCGATGAGATCGCGCCGGGTGATCCGAAGGCAGAAGCGGCGACGGGTTTCCTCCGCCACACGGTCTATGAGTACAATCAGCGCGACTCGGAAGGCCAGTGGCGCACGATCATGAATGAGGTCACGGATGTGACGGCGGATGTCTTCCTCGGCATGAGTGTGCAGTGCGCGCAGTGCCACGATCACAAGTTTGATCCCATCCTGCAAAAGGACTACTACCGGCTGCAATCCTTCCTGGCGAACATCACCTGGGCGGAAGACAAGAAGTATGCGACGCAGGCGGAACTGGAAGCACACGAGAAGCAGCACCAGATCTGGCTCGAAGCCACGAAGGAGCCGCGCGCGGTGATCGATGGCATCATCGAACCGCGCATCGCCAATGCGCAGAAGAGTGCTATGGAGAAATTCCCCGAGGAAGTCGTGGCCATGTGGAGGAAGCCGCGCGAGCAGCGCACGCCGTATGAAGAGCAGATCGTGCAGCTCGCCTGGAGGCAGGCGGATTATGAACGCGTGCGCTTCAAGACGGACAAGATCAAGGACCCCGAAGCCACACAACTGCGTGAGGCGCAGGCGAAGCTGGCCGAGTTTGATCATCTCAAGCCCACGCCCATCCTCACGACTTATGCGGTCGGTGAAACAGGGCCGGTGGCCCGCGATGCGAAATTTAAAACCCGCCGCTCGGGAGAGATCGAGGCCAAGCCCGGCTTCCTCAGCATCCTCGATCCGAAAGATGCCGTCATTCCCGCCGCCAAGCCCGGAGCGAAGACCAGCGGACGCCGCAGCGTGCTGGCGGATGGCTTTACCCAGGCTGACAACCCGCTCACCACACGTGTGATCGTGAACCGCCTCTGGGCCTGGCATTTTGGCAAAGGCATCATCGGCACACCGAGTGACTTTGGTCGTCTCGGCGAGGCTCCGACGCATCCTGAGTTGCTCGACTGGCTGACGACTCAGTTCATCCAAGGCGGTTGGAAGATGAAGCCGCTGCACAAGATGATGGTGATGAGCGCTGCGTATCGTCAAGGCGCGCTGCTGACTGATAAAGCCGCCATGCAGACTGATCCCGAGAACCGCCTGCTCTGGCGCTTCCCGCCGCATCGTCTCGATGCCGAGCAGGCACGCGATGCCGTGCTCGCGGCGAGTGGTGAACTCGATCTCACGATGGGTGGCCCGGGAGTGGAAGCCTCGAAACCACGCCGCAGCATTTACACCCGCAAGATCCGCAACACGCAGGATGAGTTTTTGCAGAGCCTCGATGCCCCTCCCGGCTTCTCCAGCCTGCCGACCCGCGATGCCACGACGACCGCAACGCAGAGCCTGCTCATGATCAATGGCGACTGGCCGCTGGAGCGCTCACGCAGCATGGCGACACGCCTGGTGACAGAGAAACCCGCGAATGACAAAGCACTCATCAGCCGCGCCTACACACTGGCCTTTGCCCGCCAACCCACCGCGCAGGAAGCGAAGGACGCACTCGCCTTTCTCACCAGCCAACGCATACGTTTGAAGAAGGACCTGCCACCACCTCCGGCTGGCTTGCCCGCCATCGCCGACGCGAAGAAGTTCTTCGGCGAACCAGCCCCCACGAAGACGGTGAAAACGCTCTGGATGGAGCCCGGCAGCAAGAGTGAGAAGCTGCGCGTCAACCAGACCAGCGGGATCGAGGGCAATGACTTTGCCATCGAGGCGGTGGTGAATCTGAACACGCTGTATCCAAGCGGTGCCGTGCGAACCATTGCAGCACGCTGGGACAACGACAAAGCCACACGTGGCTGGGCCTTTGGCGTGACGAGTGAGAAGTCAGCCTACAAGCCGAACAACTTGATCGTCCAACTCGTGGGCGAAGACTTCCAAGGCAGCCTCGCCTATGAAGTGGTCGCCAGCGGACTGCGCATCCCTTTGGGCAAGCCCTACTATGTGGCAGCGACGATCCACAACGAACCTGCCGAAGGGCAGAAGTTCGGCGGCACGATCACCTTTTATGCCCGTGATCTCAGCGATGCCTATGCGCCCATGCAGACCGTGACCGTGCCGCATCAGATCTGCGGCGGTTACGTCACCCCCGAGCGTGCTCTCTACATCGGCGGGCGTGAGAAGGACAAGTCCAGCCTCTGGCATGGAGCCATCGCCCGTGTGGCTTTGCGTCAGGGAACGCTGGATGCGGGCAAGCTCATGAGCTGGGTGGGCATGAATGATCCGACCTGCCTCGTCGATGTGAACGCTGATGCAGCCACGGAGCAGCTCAAGACGGCCTGGAAATGGGAGTCGAACGCCCCGGCGGCGTCAGCCAAAGGCAGCATGGATGCGAACCGCGAAGCCATCGCCGATCTCTGCCACGTGCTGCTGAACGCGAACGAGTTCTTTTACATGCAGTGAGCCAACTCAGGCGGCCACGACCTCGCGCAGCACGTCGCGGTGCTGCTCCTGGGCACGCTGGAAGTTGGCGACCACGCCCTGGGTGATCGCATTCAGTGTTGCGAGGACATTGCGTCCGGACTTGGCATCGGCTTCGAAGCTGATGTTAGGCATGGGCCGGTTGTTCATGAGGAATTCGAGGTATTCCACCGGGGCAATGTTGGGCAGGTCGCGCTTGTTGTATTGCAGCACAAGCGGGAGGCGGTCGAGGCTGCTGCCGTTGAGGCGGAGATTGGCTTCAAGGGACTGGAAGGCGTGGATGTTCTCCCGCTGGCGATCCATCTGGCTGTCGGCCACAAAGACGACACCGTCTGCCTGACGCAGCACGAGCTGGAGGGTGGCATTGTAGGTGACCTGTCCGGGGACGGTGTAGAGGTGGAAGCTGGTCTTGTAGCCAGGCAGGGCGCTGCTTTCCACGGCCAGGAAATCAAAGAAGAGCGTGCGATCCTGGGAGGTGGAGAGGCTGACGAGATCGCTACGGCCCTGGGGATCGAGCTTGGTGTGGATCTGGCGCAGATTCGCGGTCTTCCCGCTCAGCGGGGTGCCGCAGTAAACGATCTTGAAGCGGATGGTCCGTGCTTTGGGATCAATGGCTGGCATTTACGAAATCATGCGGGAAAGCTCGCGCGCGATCAAGGTAATCTTGTCCCGCAGCCCGAGCGTGGGCTCTGCATCGTGCAGCACTCCGAGGATGGCTCCTTCGGGGAAGCAAAAAGTCATGAGGCGGTCACCGGAGTTCATGGTAAAGGTCTCCGCGCCGTCGATGCCGATGAGTGGGGCGAGCGTGCGCAGATGCTGGGCGAGCGAGGAGGCCTGCTTTTGAAACTCACGAGCCTGAGGTTTATGCGCACCGATGTGGGAGATGGTTTTCCCGTCATGCAGGCAGACGCAGGCAGCGATGCCGGGAAGTCCGCAGGTGAGTTCGACCACGCGCTGGGCGGTGAGGTCGGAATCGGTATCGAGCAAAGCGCGGAGGACAATCTGGTCGGGATTGGCAT
Source organism: Prosthecobacter sp. (assembly GCA_044373575.1). GTDB lineage: Bacteria > Verrucomicrobiota > Verrucomicrobiia > Verrucomicrobiales > Verrucomicrobiaceae > Prosthecobacter. The sequence continues at coordinate 3,678 of JBILPY010000210.1, forward strand.
CGTGCGTCTGGACGCCGAGGCTGGAGTTGGCAGCGGAGCGCGCAGGTGCTGAGGTACGCTGAGCCGGCGGTTCGCGATTAAGGCTGCGAGTCGGAGGGGCAGGGCGTGTGGGCGGCTCGTCGTCCTCCAGACGTGGCGGGATGAAGGGGCGTGTAGGCGGAGGCGATGGGGCATCCACACGCTCTGTGGGTTCGTTGAAAAACTGGCTGGATGACGGAGGAAGGTCGATCACCTGAGGTGCGCGTGGGCGCTCAACAGCAAACTCCGCTTCATAGGGCTCCATTGCCGCAGCCGCAGCCGCCGTGCTCCAGCTCATTTCCGGCACATCGGGCTTTCCGAGCAGTTGGTCACTGCTGAAGCCTTCCTGGGTAGCGTCCATAGCACCAGGTGTGGAGAACGAAGGAGCTGTGTAGGCTGAAAGCGGCCGCGATTCGGGTGGGCGTTCGGGGATGGAGTTTGGCGCAGTCGTAGTTCCCGAAGCCCTGCTGACTGGCGGAACCGCGAAGCCACTCGCGTGCATGGGTCCTGAGTGTGGTGGTGATCCAGTGTTTCCACCCATGGGGAAGGCGGGGGAAACCGGAGCTGCAAAAGGGTCCTGGGCACGAGGTGTGCCTGGGTTTGCTGCAGGAGTAAAAGATTGGAAGGAGGATGCGCCAGCTTCGAAAGGGGGTGCCGGAAGCGGGCCTGAGCTCGCTACTGGTGAAGGTGAGGCATAGGGAGAACCTGAACCCTGGGCCAAAGGTGTGCTGGGAGGAGGTGTCGCAGCAAAAGGCGACGACTGCTGCTGAGCAGGTCCCACGGAAGGGGTGAATCCTGGAGGAGGCTCCACGCGCATCACTCCAGGAGCAGGAGAGGCTCCATTTGGCGTAGCCGCAGGAAATCCTGAGAAGCCTGATGATGTCGAGCCGCCCAGGTTATTTAGGTTTGGCAAAGTAGGCGGGGCTGCGTGGCCGGCCATGGTGTCATGCAATAACGTGCTCTCGATGCGGATTTGAAAATCCCGGCGTGCGGCATTGAGCACGTTGCGGAAACCCACATCGGTAATGCCATCCAGCACCTGCCCGAGTTGGGCCAATGGTGTGGGCATCTCACTCCATTCACGGACCATCTGAGCTGGGAGGGCGGTGGTGATCCAGGCAGGAACGACCATGGGATCGAACCCGAGTTCCGCCGCTGTGTAGCCTTTGATCAGGCTGGCCAGACTCATGCGAACAGGCGAGCCATGGGACAAGCCTGCGGCACCTCCTGCCGGCGTGGGTACTGCCTGTGACGTTCCTCCTGATTGAGGCATCATGCGCTGTGGAGTTGAGAGAGCATCAGGAGCTGGTTGCCCGGTAGGCACAGCTTTGTCCCCAAACAGGGCACCAAAGGGCGAGCCTCCACCCGTATTCAGCACTGGCGCAGTGGACTGGAGGCCACCTGAGGCAAAGGGCGTTGCCTGCAAAGGCGGAGCAGAGGCTGGCATCACTCCGAAGGGAGATGGCGCTTGGGAAAGAGCCCCAGGCCCCTGCGCTGGACGCTGCATTGCAGCGGAATTTTCCTGGGGGGCTCCAAACGGAGATGCAACCTGCTGACGGAACTGCTGATTTGAAGTGTGATGGGTAGATTCGGCCCCTGCATTTCCTGACATCTCTGACCCCACCACTGCAAAAGGACTCACAGGAAAGGCAGGCGTGCCAGCACCCGCAAACCCATTGGGAGGCAGTGAAAGAGGAGATGTTACGGCATCTCGATTCGGAACATCTGCCAAGGGAGGTGGCGGCCCCTGTCGTCTTGGTGGAAGCTGCATGTTCTCTGAGCTGCCCATCATGGGGGGGAAGCCCATCGTTTTGCTGCCATTTGTTCCAGGATCGGCGGCAGAAAACGGGGAGGCCGGTGATATTGCGACAGCCTGCTCAGCGGCTCCGTTGGCTTGTGACGCAGCGATGAGCCGGGGTAGTTTGGATGCCGGCAGTGGCACGAGGCGTGGATCCTGTGGAGAGACCGGCGTCTGAAAAAGCGCCGGACAAACTCGATATATTTCGAAGAGGGGGACTGCTGCACGTCCGGTGCGCAATGCCTCATCCAAGACCTGACTGGAGATCGCCACTGGTTGCTCTGGCGGCAGAGCTCCCATGCGGGCCACTTCTGGTGGCAGCTGTGGCAGCACATCTCCCACAGTCAGCGGCGCGCTGGTGTCTTGACTGTTCATCACCGAGAATGGTGACGAGGATGCTGGAACTGGGGACTCTCCAGGCGCGATCTTGAACATGGGAGCTCCAAAAGGAGAGGCTGCATTCAACTGGGGCGATAAAACTGACATCATAGCGGAAGCTTCAGGGGTGAAATCCTGTCCGCCATGAGTAGCCATCGTCGTAGCATCACCCTGCTGACTTGGATCAGCAGTGCCTTGGAACATGCTACGAAACGAAAAACTCATGTGGGCGAACTAGTTCAGCGCGCAATTATATCAGAAAAGCCTGCTATTACAGTAATTATAATCAAAAACGATCAAACTTGCATTAATTATCTTATAATAAATATCAACCCGAACCAAGTCGAGTGTTTTCTTCTTTGAACGCGGGGGCCACCTGCTTCACCGAATCTTGCGAGCACGGACAAATGCGACGCGTGTGGTCACACCGCTGCTGCCGAAGATGTCGGGAAGGCCGAGGCAGTGGACGCTGCTGGGGGAGAGGCGGAGAGCACCCACGCGCCATTCGTCGAACTTGTGTTTTGCGCCGGTATAATCTTCGTGGCCGCTGGCGGCGATTTTGAGGGTCTCTTCCAGGCCGGGCTCGATGGGTTTGGCGGTGGAGAGGCGGAGAGCGACTTTGAGGGCGGGGATGCCCTCGACCTCCTCCGAGAGTTCCGTCTCGAAATGCAGGCCGACGGGCAGTGTCTCCAGCGCGGTGGGTCTCATGCGGAAAGGGGCCTCGGGCTCTGGGGGATCAAACTCCATGGCGGTCATGTACTCCTCTGCCACTTGCAGGCGGCCTTCGGAGGCGGGCCACTGGCGCAGCATCGCATGGGCCTTGAGTTTGGCGCTGCCGCTTTTTAATCGCTGCTGGGTGAAGGCGGCAAAGTCGTCGGCCTTCACCTGCTGCCATGCCTGCGCCTCAGCAGCGGGGATTTCGAAAATGAGGGCTTCGATTTCATAGTCGGGCTTGGTGGCTTTCGGCGCTGTGTCGCTGGCAGGTCGGTGGGTGAAAAGGAGCACGGTTTCATGCCCCGGCAGATCGCTGGCGGCCATCACCTCAGGAATATCAGCGACGGCAACCAAGTGCGTGCCAGGGACGATTGCTGCATGGGTGCGACTGCTGAGGGACAGTTTCC
>JBILPY010000138.1:0-8776 GCA_044373575.1 Prosthecobacter sp.
CGCATCGTCCTCTTCGGTTGGGATGCCAATAGCGGGCTCCGTCCTCTCGTGCGCACCGGTCAGACCCTGAGCGCCAATGGCGTCAACAAGACCGTGCAGAGCTTCAGCATCCTGGAGACCACCAATGCCTCCTCCGGTCATGGCAAAGAACTTAGTGTGGCACCCACGGGTGAGTCAGTCGTCACCTTCAGCGTGGTGTTTACCGATGGCACCTCCGGCGTCGTGGTGGGCAGCTTCGATGGCACGAGCGACACCGGCTTTGGCGCCACTTACGGCACCAGCCAGCAACTCGCCGACACCTATGCCGCGCCCGGCGTGATCCCGCTGGCGAAGTGGGGCAGCTTCCGCAGTCCGAGCTTTGACAACACGGGCAGCTACTACGGCTTCATCAGTCAGATGCTGACCAACACGCTGGCGGGAGTCAGCAGCACGAACAACGTCGGTGTCTTTGTCGATACCGCCCCCGGTGTGCTGACGCTGCAACTGCGTGAAAACGACGATGCTCCAGGCACCACGCCGGGAGTCGTGTTCAGCGACTTCAGTGACCTCGTGCTGGGCGGTGGGGATTACGAATTCCTCGTCAAAGGTGAACTGCGTGGCAGCGGAGTCATCGTCAACGCCAATGACAAGGGTCTCTGGGCGCAGCACGCCACGAACGGACTCGTCCTCGTGGCGAGGGAAGGCAGCGAAGCGCCCGGAGTCGTCGGCAGCACCTTCTTGAGGCTGACCCAGATCGCATTGCCCGGCACCGCGCAGCCCATGTTCCAGGCATCCATGAAGACCGGCACCGGCGGCGTGACCACCGCCAATGACACGGGCCTGTGGGTGATCAATGAAAGCGGCGTCGTGAAGCTGGCCGTGCGTGAGGGTGACACCCTCAACGTGGAAGGCACCCCACGGGTCGTGACAGCGATCACCGCCCTGCTCAATGGCACGACCACGGGAGGAGCCCTGGGGCGCCGGGTGTTCCTGCAAGATGGCCAGATGACCCTCCTGCTGACTTTCAGCGGCGGCATCCAGGCGAATGCGAAGGTCGTGGTGCCGTAAAACTCGGGTGCTCCCACGTCCGTATGTGGGGTTCTTTCTTCATGTCAGCACTGATGGCGTCCAGAACTTCTGGACGCCATTAAGCTACCCACTCTCAGCCGACACTGGTTTGCCCGCGGTGGCAGAAGTGTCGATGGCATCGAGTACATCTGCGCAGCCTTCGATGGCCTTGGTGAAGTTCGCGAGTCTGTCTTTCAAGTCTTGACTCGGCATCACGGGTCCGACATTCTCGGCCCGGATTTCTTATCCATCAAACACCTTCAAAAACACACCTTTATGTCCATCAAAGTCGGAGTCATCGGAGCAGGCGGCATGTTGCAGTATCACGCGGCGGGATTCCGCCAGGCAGGAGCGGAAATCGTGGCGGTGGCCGATGCGGCCCCCGGTGCCGCCGCCAAGGCTGCCGAGAAGTATGGCATCGCAAAGTCCTATGAATCCGTGGAGGCCATGCTCAAGGGCAGCCCGGAGATCAAGGCGGTCAGCGTTATCGTGCCGAACAAATTCCACAAGCCGCTGACCATCCAGTGCCTCAAGGCTGGCAAGCACGTCTTCTCGGAAAAACCACCGGCGCTAAACGCCAAAGAGGTGAAGGAAATCATCGTGGCCGCCAAGAAGGCCGGCAAGAAAGTGCTCTTCAACTTCAACAACCGCGCCCGTCCTGAATCGCAGGCGATGATGAACTACGTCAAGCAGGGTGTGGTCGGCAAAATCAACTCCGCCCAGGCCAAATGGATCCGCCGCACCGGCATCCCCGGCTTCGGCGGCTGGTTCACGACGAAGGAACTCTCCGGCGGCGGCCCGCTTATCGACCTCCTTCACATGGTCGATCTCGCCATGTACTTCATGGACTATCCCGAGCCCGCCTATGTGCTCGGCCAGACCTTCTCGGATTTCATCCAGGACAAGCAATTCAAAGGCCCCTGGGGCATCCCCGACCGCGTCGGCGGCATCACCGATGTGGAAAACGCCGCGCACGGCTTCGTGACCTTCAAGACGGGTCAGGTCCTGAGCCTCCAGGTCTCCTGGGCTGAAATGGTGAAGCGTGAAGAGGTCTCCGTGACTTTCCAAGGCACCAAGGCCGGCGGCAAAGTGGAGCGCCTCTTCGGCATCGATGGCCTCGACAACACTGCCATCGACACCTGCGAACTCTACGTCCAGGAAAACGGCAACAGCGTGAACCGCAGCATCGTCACCCCTGCCTGTGAAGACATGGGCCGCATCGGCTCCGCCGCGAACTTCATCGACGCGATCACTGGCAAAGCCGCCCCGCTGAACACGCCCGAGCAAGCCCTGCGCCTGATGCAGGTCATCGACGCGATCTACGCTTCCGCGAAGAGTGGCAAGCCGGTGTCGATTTGATGCTAGGATTTAAAGGAAAAAGGCTCAGGCGGTTTCGCCTGAGCCTTTTTTATGGACTCGTCAAATGTCTCAACTCAGCCCGCCGCGATCCGAGTTCAGCGACGCATCGCCATACTTAGCGCGAGCGGAAGGCGTGAAATCGAGCGACGTCCACGCGGCGTTGTTGGCGGAGGAGGCCACGACGGCTTCGATGAAGGCCATGCCGGCGACGCCTTCCTCGATCGTGGGGTAGTCCATATCGAGAGGGTTCGGCGTGGCGCCGGACTCGATGGCACGGATGTGGTTGGTGAAGTTCTTGTAAATGTTCGCGAAGCCTTCGAGGTAGCCTTCGGGATGCCCGGCGGGTGTACGGGTGGCCGCTGCGGCGGCAGAGCCAAGATAACCCATGCTGGTGCGATAGATCTGCATTGGCTGGTCCAGCAAGCGAACGGTCATGGAGTTGGGATCGAGCTGGCTCCATTCGATGCCACCCAGCTCGCCATAGACGCGGAGACTGAGGTTGTTTTCGCAGCCGACGCTGATCTGGCTGGAATGCAGCACGCCCTTCGCGCCGTTGGTGAAGCGCAGCAACACGTTGCCATCGTCCTCAAGGCGGCGGCCTTCTTTGCCGAGGAAGATGGTGAGATCGGCGGCGAGCTCCTTGATGTGCAGGCCGGTGACGTATTCGGCAAGGTTGATGGCGTGGGTGCCGATGTCGCCCATGCAACCGGCGGCACCGCAAATCGCGGGATCGACACGCCAGGAGGCCTGCTTCTGGCCGGTGTTTTCCAGCATCGTGGCGAGCCAGCCCTGTGGATACTCGACGACCACTTTGCGGATCTCGCCCAGTTTGCCCTGCTCGATCATCTGGCGGGCCTGACGCATCAGCGGGTAGCCGGTGTAGTTGTAGGTGACGCCATAGAGTTTACCGGACTTCTTGACGACCTCCGCCAGTTCCTTGGCTTGGGCGAGATTGAAAGTGGCAGGTTTGTCGGAGAGCACGTGGAAGCCGCTTTCCAGCGCGAGCTTGGCCGCCGGGAAGTGCATGTGGTTCGGCGTGACGATGGAAACGAAGTCCATGCGCTTGTCGGCGGGCAGCGCAGCTTCAGTTTTGATCATCTCTTCAAAGGTACCGTAGCAGCGATCCGCTGGCAGGAAGAAATCGGCGCCGCTGTCCTTCGACTTTTGCGGGTTGGAGGAGAAAGCGCCGCAGACGAGCTCGGTCTGCTGGTCGATTGCCGCTGCGATGCGATGAACGCCGCCGATGAAGGCTCCGCGTCCGCCGCCGATCATGCCATAACGAATTTTCCGGCTCATAAACAAGTGTTCAGGGTTCTAGGTTCAGGGTTGGAGGAATGGGCCGCGAGTGTGCGCAGGGGGCGCGGGTGGGTCAAGAGCCGAGGCATGGCCCTGAAATGAAAATGGGGGTTGCCTTGACTTTGCAGCGGCTGACGGCATGACATCCGCTCCCCTTCCCCTCATGCCTGAAGCTCCCGAGAAAAAGTACTGGGTCGTCCGCGGCTCCACCATTCACAACCGTGGCATCTTTGCCCGCATCGATGTGCCCAATGATGTGCCCATCATCGAATATGTCGGCGAGAAGATCACCAAGGCGGAAAGCACCCGCCGTGGTCTGGCCCTGGAGGCGAAGGCGAAGAAGACCGGTGGTGCAGCCGTGTACATTTTCACCCTGAATGCCCGCTACGACATCGACGGCGGCTACCCTGGCAACCCGGCCCGTCTGATCAACCACTCCTGCGATGCCAACTGCGAGGCCTACATCATGAAGGGCCGCATCTGGATCTACTCGCTGCGTGAGATCAAGAAAGGCGAGGAACTGACCTACAACTACGGCTTCGAACTCGACACCTGGGAGGATCACCCCTGCCGCTGTGGGAAGTCCAACTGCGTGGGCTACATCGTCGATCGCAAATACTGGAAGCGCCTCGGGCGCATTCTGGAAAAGCGTGCGGAGAAGGAAAAGAAGATCGCTGCGCTAGAGCAGAGGGCGAAGGAACTTCAGAAGGAACTCGATGATGAACTGCCCGTGAAGAAGTCGACGGCCAGGAAGACCGTGAAGAAGACGCCGGCGAAGTGAACGGACGGCTTGCCAGTGCGGAGGCATCGTCTAGCCTCTGTGCCCATGTCGCTCAAAGTTCGTAAAGCTGTCATTCCCGCCGCCGGTTTCGGCACCCGCTTCCTGCCCATCTCCAAGGCCGTGCCGAAGGAGATGCTGCCCCTCGTGGACAAGCCGGTCATTCAGTATGTGGTGGAGGAGGCCGTGGACTCGGGCATCACGGACATCCTCATCGTGATCAGCCGCAGCAAGCGCGCCATCGAAGAACACTTCCATCCGATCTTTGAGCTGGAAAGCGAACTGGAGGCCAAGGGCCGCACGGAGGATCTGGAATCCCTGCACCGCCTGCAAAGCATGGCGCGCATTCATTTCATCTGGCAGCCGAAGATGGGCGGCCTCGGCGATGCCATCCTCTATGCCCGTGATCATGTGGGCGATGAGCCCTTCGCGGTGCTGCTCGGTGACACCGTGGTGACGACGCGGGATGCCACGCGCCCTGTCACACGTCAGCTCGCCGATGTGGTGGAGCAGCATGGCGGCTCGGCTGTGGCGCTCCAGGAAGTTTCGGCGGAGAAGGTCAGCCGCTACGGCATTCTCGGCGGCGAGGAGATCGCGCCAGGGCTGATCCGTGCACGGCAGTTCGTGGAAAAGCCGAAGCCCGAAGCTGCTCCATCGCGGTTGGCGGTCAGTGCGCGTTACGTTTTATCTCCGCTCATCTTCGAGCATCTGGAAAAGACGCCCAAGGGCAAGGGCGGTGAGCTTCAACTTACTGACGCCATGGCCTCCCTGATGAATACCGAGCCGCTGCACGGCCTGCGCTACGACGGCCAGCGTCATGACATCGGAAACAAGCTCGACTTCATCAAAGCGAACCTGCATTTCGGGCTTCAGCGTGCCGACATCGGCGACGCGCTGCGCGAGTATGTGCGCAGTCTGGCGGAGTAACGGAGCAAGAAAAAGGCACCGACCTTTGAAGAGTCGGTGCCTTGGGAAGAGTCGCCGGATGAAGCTTATTTGAAAAAGAGCGGGATCACGAGGATCGCCAGCACGTTCACCACTTTGATCATCGGGTTCACGGCAGGGCCGGAGGTGTCCTTATACGGATCGCCGACGGTATCGCCAGTGACCGCCGCAGCGTGGGCGAAGCTGCCTTTGCCGCCGTGGTTGCCTTCTTCGACATACTTCTTCGCGTTGTCCCAGGCTCCACCGGAGCTTGTCATGGCGATGCCGACGAAGAGGCCGGTGATGATAGTGCCGATGAGCAGGCCGCCGAGGGCTTCTTTACCGAGGAAAGCGATGCCGAGGACGAAGACGATGGGCAGCAGCGCTGGGACGATCATCTGGCGAAGAGCCGCCTTCGTGACGATGTCCACGCATTGGCCGTACTCGGGAACGTCCTGACCGGTGAGGATGCCGGGCTTGAGGGCGATCTGGCGGCGCACTTCACGCACGACAGCGCCAGCAGCACTGCCCACGGCGTCCATACCAAAGGCGGTGAAGAGGTAGGGCAGAAGACCGCCGATAAACATGCCAATGATGACGCGTGGGTCCATGAGGTCGAAGACGAGCTTGTCGAGGTGCAGGAAGGCTTTCACTTCCTCAACATAGCTGCCGAAGAGCACCATGGCGGCGAGTCCGGCAGAGGCGATGGCGTAGCCTTTGGTCACTGCTTTCATCGTGTTGCCCACGGCATCGAGTTCGTCAGTGATCTTGCGCACGTTTTCTGGCAGGCCGGACATGACGGCGATGCCACCCGCGTTATCAGTGATCGGGCCGAAGGCGTCGAGCGAGACGATGATGCCGCTCAGACTGAGCATGGAGACGACGGCGATGGCGATGCCGTAGAGGCCGCCGAGATCCCAGCTAAACCAGATGGAGGCAGCGATGCTGAGAACGGGCAGGAGCGTGGCATGGTGACCGACGCTGATGCCAGCGATGATGTTCGTGGCGTGGCCGGTTTCAGAAGCCTTGGCAATGCGGCGCACGGGGGCGTGCGCGGTGCTGGTGAAGTAGTTCGTGATCCACACTACGGCAAAGGTGAGAGCGAGGCCGATCAAGGCGCAGTAGAAGATAGAATCTGGCGTGATCGTCTTGCCAGCCATGACGATAGAGCCGGTGAAGATGCTGTCCGTGGCCCATTTAAAGAGAGCCGCAGCAGCCAGACCGGACACGGCGACACCGCCGACGAGGGCAGGCGTGGCCTTGAGCTTGATGAAGTTCACCCAGCCGATGCCGAGCAAGGAAGCGAGGATGGCCAGACCGCAGAGCACGAAGGGATAGACGAGCACTTCATGATTGCCTGGAGCGGTGAGGTGACCCACGAGCAGGGCGCCGATGAGACTCACGGCATAGGTTTCGAAAACGTCCGCCGCCATGCCTGCGCAGTCGCCCACGTTGTCTCCTACGTTGTCGGCGATGGTCGCCGGGTTGCGCGGATCGTCTTCATTCAGGTTTTGCTCGATCTTGCCGACGAGGTCAGCGCCCACGTCGGCTGCCTTCGTATAAATGCCGCCGCCGAGACGGGCGAAGACAGAGATCAGCGAACTGCCGAGGGCGAGGCCGATGAGGGAGTCGATGGCGACCTTCGTGCCATACATTTTGTCAGCCACGAGGAAGAACACACCCACGGAGAGCAGGCCGAGCACGACGACGAGAAGTCCAGTGACCGCACCACCGTTGAAGGCGACTTTCAGCGCTGGATGAGCGCCGACGCTGGCCGCCCAGGCCGTGCGGACGTTTGCACGCACCGCGACGTTCATGCCGATGTAGCCGGCGAGCAGTGAGCAAACCGCCCCAACGACGAAGCCAATGCTGGAGACACCACCGCGTGTGTACCAGACGGCGATGAAGATAACGAAGGCGATGATGCTGATGGCTCGGATCTGGCGGCTCAGATAAGCCTTGGCCCCCTGCTGGATGGCATCGCCGATCTCGGCCATCTTGGCATTACCGGGAGAGCATTTCATGATCACACGGATCAGGAGCAGGGCAAAAGCCAGTCCTACAATGGCGAGGACGAGGGAGGTAGGGATGCCTTGGGTGAGAAGGAAGTGCGAATTCACGAGGTAGGAACGAAGCGGTTGGTTGTGCCTGAAATGGGGCCGCCGATTCTAGCGGGGGGTTTTTCTCTGGCAACCGCCTTTTCCACAAGCCCACTAGGCAAAGTCGCCATTTCTGTTCTTTAAGTGACGAAAATGTGCTGCTCAGGACGCGATCTCCACATCTGTCGCAAGCCCCCCGCGTCCGGGCCGAGGGTGGAATTGAAGCAAGTCATTGGGTCTTCGATGAGTGAACTTCTTTGCGGTGAAGTGGCTTAGGCTGGGAGACGACGCCGTAGCAGCCAGCGAGGATGAAGGCAGCACCTAGGCTCTGCATCAGGGTGAAGGTTTCCGCGAAGAGCAGGCAGCCCATGGCGGTGATGAGCAGAGGAAGCAGCATTTGAAAAGCTCCGCCGACACTAACGGGCAGGAAGCGAAAACCTTCCGTCATTCCGAGCTGACCCACAGCAGCGAGCAGCGCGGCGAGGGTAAGCAGAGCAAAGTCCATGAGACCTGGCAGCGGCTCCATGAGGCAGAAGGGAAGCGCGAGCAGCACCGCGTAAAGGCATTGGCTCACAAAGATGGTACCGCTTGTCTCGGTGCGTGTGAGTTGACGAATCACGACGACCACACAGGCGGCAATGAGAGCCCCAGCGACGGCGATGATCTCATATCTGCCAAACTGGCTGAGATCTCCCCGCTCCAGTTCGGTGATCAGGGCGATGCCACCGATGGCCAGCAGAAGCCCGACGATCTTTCGTGACGTCATCTTTTCCCCGAGCATGGGCACGGCGAGAATGGCGGCCCAGATGGTCCAAGTATTTCCGATCAGCGTGGCCTTGCCCGCGCCCAGCTTGGGCAGAGTCAGGTAATAGGCAGCCGTACCGAGCGCACCGAGCACGCCGCGTGAGACGAGCAGCCGCCCTGTGGCCGCCCGGCGGAAGCTGACGTTGTTTCCCGGTCCGTAGATCGCTGCGACGACAACGATGCCGACCAAAGCGCGGAAAAGCAGCGCCCACCAGGGGCTCACAGCCCGCGCGCTGCCGAGGTGCATCACCAGCAAGGCCATGCCTGTGAAGCCAGCGAGCGAGCCAAGCATCCACAAGGCTCCGCGACGAAAGTCGTAGGCATTGCGATCTGTGGCTGGGGTGTCTGGCACCCTCCTGTGTGGCCCGGCGGCAGCGGCATTGCAAGGCATCCCATGCATCACAAGACAGGAGCATGGGAGTGGGTGACAAGAGTATCCCTGGTACATCCGTATGATCTTCATGCGCCC
>JBILPY010000718.1:0-2690 GCA_044373575.1 Prosthecobacter sp.
TCCTGCTTGGAGAATTCGACATACTCTTCCTTGTCCACATTGCCGTCGGCGTTTTTGTCCATGCGTCCGAAGATTTCGTCGAGATTGATTCCTTGACCTCCAGGACCACCAGGGCGCTGACCTTCGGGAGGCATGGGGCGATCACCTTCTGGGCGAGGGGCCGGACGGTCGCCCTCGGGTTTGGGTGCTGGGCGATCACCTTCAGGACTGCCTCCTGGCGGACGACGGAAGCCGCCGCTGCCACTCTCACCACCGGGGCGGCGCATGCCTTCGCGGAGACGCTCTCCGATCTGGCCCATCTCGGTGGAATCCACGAAGCCATCGGCATTGGCATCCATCTTGGAGAAGCGATCGCCAGAGTCGCGCTTGGAGAATTCATTAAACTCCTCCAGGCTGATCTTTCCGTCGGTGTTGGTGTCTGCGCGTTTGAGGAATTCGGCGATGCGGCTGCCGCCGCCGTCACCTTTCGGTGCGCCGTCTTGAGCGACAGCGATGCATGTGCTCAGCGTGAGGATGCCGAGGCTTGTGAGGATTTGTTGGGTGGTTTTCATATGGGGGATCTCGTCGTGGGTTGGGATCGACAGGCCGGTTCAACAACGACTGACCGCAAAGGTTTCAAAGAATGACACCAAGGAGATTGCAACGATGGCGGCTCTCATCGTAAATCAGTTTAAAGAACCCCGTGAAGAGTGGAAAGAACCCTGCTTATCTGGCCGTGTTCACGCCTTCACTTTTCGCTTCTCCCAAACCCCTCCCATGTCCGACACTGCCGCCGCTGCTGCCCTCGTTACCGGTTTTAACAAACTCAAATCTGCTCTGAGCAAGCGGATCGTCGGTCAGGATGCCGTGATCGAGCAGGTCTTCATCGCCATCGCGGCGGGCGGGCACAGCTTGCTGGAAGGTGTGCCGGGGCTGGCGAAGACGCTGCTCGTGAAGTCGCTCGCCGACGCCATGCACCTCGGCTTCCGCCGCATCCAGTTCACGCCGGACCTCATGCCAGCGGACATCACCGGCACTGAGATCATCCAGGAAGATGCCGAGACCGGACGCCGCAAACTGGTCTTCCAGCACGGCCCCATCTTCTCACAGATCATCCTCGCGGATGAAATTAACCGCACGCCGCCGAAGACCCAGGCTGCGTTGCTCGAAGCGATGCAGGAGAAGCACGTAACGGTTGGCCAGACAACCTATGAACTTCCGAAGCCCTTCTTCGTGCTCGCCACGCAGAATCCCATCGAGCAAGAAGGCACCTATCCACTGCCTGAAGCGCAGAAAGACCGCTTCCTCTTCATGATCAAGGTCGATTACCCCAGCCGCGAGGAGGAGCGTGAAATCGTCGCCCGCACCACGGGTGGCGCTCAGGAGGAGATTCAGGCCGTCATCACCGCCGAGGAACTCCAGGCCGCGCAGCAGCTCGCCCGCAAAGTGCCCGTTCCTGATCACGTGACCGACTTCGTGCTCGACCTCGTGCGCGCCACCCGCCCGAATGAAGCCGACGCTCTGCCTTATGTGAAAGAGATGCTGAGCTGGGGAGCCGGACCTCGTGCCAGCCAGATGCTCGTGCTCGCCGGTAAAGTCCGCGCGCTGCTTCATAACCGCACGCACGTGACCACGGACGACATCGAAGCCCTCGCGGCCCCGGCTTTGCGCCACCGATTGGTGCCAACCTTCCATGCTGAAGCCGAAGGCATCACAGTGGACATGATCGTCGCTGAACTGATCAAGAAGGTGAAGAAAGCGGAAGCGCGGGTGCTATAAGCAATGACGAATGAGTAAGCTCGAATGAAGAAATAAACCCGAATGCCAAAGCTCGGAGAATCTCACGTCGTGCTCATTTTCGTCATTCGCCCTTCGTCATTTTTTCGTCATTCAGATTTCGTCATTCGTCATTCCCCCATCGCCAACTCCCACAGCTTGTAATCACCCCAAGTGGCCTCCCTCTCCTCCATCCTTGAAGCCGAAGACATCACGAGTCTGCATAACCTGCAGCTCTTCGCGCGCACCGTGGTGGAGGGCTTCACGACGGGGCATCACACCTCGCCGCACAAGGGTTTCAGCGTTGAGTTCCGCCAGCACCGGCCTTATGTGCAGGGCGATGACATCCGCCGTCTCGACTGGAAAATCTTTGGCCGTGCCGACCGCTTCTACATCCGCGAATACGACGAGGAGACAAATCTCCGCGCCACCCTCGTGCTCGATGCCAGCGGCAGCATGGCCTACCGCGGCACGAAGGGCGTGCTGAAGTTCGACTACGCCCGCAAGCTCGCCGCCGCCATGGCCTACCTGCTCATGAGCCAGCAGGACGCCGTCGGCCTCATCACCTTCGATACGAAGCTCCGCGAATTCATCCCGAACCGCACACGCATCACACATCTCCATCACCTGCTGGAGACCATGATCAAAACCGAACCTGGCAAAGAGACCTCGCTCGCTCCCGTGCTCGAGTCCCTCGCCCAGCGTCTGAAGCGTCGCGGGCTCGTCATCCTCATCAGCGACTTTTTTGATGATCCCGCCGCGATCCTGAAAGCCATCGGCGTGCTGCGCAAACAAGGCCACGAGATCATCGCCATGCAGCTCTGGGACCGCGACGAGATCGAGTTCCCCTTCGGTCAGTGGTCACGCTTTGAAAACCTGGAGAAGGACGACGACTTCCTCCTGCTCGACCCCGCCGCCGTCCGCCTCCGCTACCT
>JBILPY010000139.1:0-8771 GCA_044373575.1 Prosthecobacter sp.
GGTGGAGCCGGGTTTGCCCTCGATGAGAGCATCGCGGCTGAACTCGCTGGCGATGATGATGAGCGTGCGGTCGAGCAGACCTTTGGCCTCCAGATCCTGGACGAGTTGCGCGATGGGGCGGTCGATCTCCTTGTGCAGTCCGGCGACGGTGTCGTGGCCACTCTTGTGCGTGTCCCAGTAGAGGAAAGGCACATACTCGGTGGTTACTTCCACGAAGCGCGCCCCGGCTTCGACGAGTCGGCGAGCGAGCAGGCAGCCGCGGCCAAAGCGCCCCGTGTCATACTTGGCGTAACTATCTTTGGGCTCCAGCGTGATGTCGAAGGCCTCGCGCTCCTTGGCGCTGAGCAGACGGTAGGCATTGTCGAGACTTCGGAGCATGGACTGCTGCTGGTAGTCGCTCATCACCTCGCGGTTCGGGCTCTTGTCCACGAGCTTGCGGAAGAGCTTGTCGCGGTTGGCGAAACGTTGGGCATCCATGCCTTTCGGCGGTTTCACCGACTGAGCGGCTTCTTCGGGGAAGGGGAGATTCATCGGGCCGAACTCGCTGCCAAAGAATCCGGCCGTGGTGAAGGCCTTCAACTCCTCGCTTTCGCCGACACCTTCGAGCCGCTGGCCGATGTTGATGAAGGCGGGCATCACTGAATTGCGCGGGCCGAGCACCTTCGCCATCCAGGAGCCGATGTGCGGACAGGCCACGGTTTGCGGCGGCACGTAACCTGTATGCCAGTGATACTGATGGCGGCTGTGCAAAATGCTGCCGAGGTCCGGTTGCACGGCACTGCGGATGAGGCTGGCGCGGTTCATCACCTTCGCGATCTCCGGCAGCCCGGCGCTGATCTTCACGCCATCCAGCGTGGTGTCGATGGAGTCGAATGTGCTGAGCATCTTCTTCACTTCGAGCCCCTTTTCAAAAGGGTAGTAGCGCTTCGGATCAAAGGTCTCTGGGGCGGCCATGCCACCCGCCATCCAGAGGAGGATGCAGGCATCCGCTTTGGCGGGAGGTTGCTGCACCGTCTCGCCGGTCTTGCCCCAGATCATGCGCGGTTCGCCAGTCATCCAGGCGGCAGTGCCTGCAGCGGCGAGCTTTTTCAGGAAGTCGCGGCGGACGAGGTGTTCGGGCAATGAGGGATCGTTTTCCATGGGCTGGACTGAACGAAGCCACGTGGCCCATCCTTGCTCAAGCTCCGAGGCTCAAATACTCGCGCACGGTGTGGTTCATGGCGCGGCGGGCGGGTGGAAAGGCGGAGGCGACATGGGCAAAGGTGTCATCCAGAGCGAATTCCTCGGCGAGGGCATGTTTCCCGGCGGCTTCGAGATGGCTGACGACGACCTTTTCATAAAAGCCCACATCGGGGGCTCCACGGCGCTCGGCACGGCGATGGAGGAAGTCAGGGTAAAGACAAGTGAGCACGAGGAATTGGTTCGCGCACTGCACATGGATGAAGAAGCGCTCATGGGCTCCGGCGTTCTCCAGGGCTTCGATGTAGTCGATGCTGTAGAGACTATCGAGTTTGCTGGGGGGCAGCTTTTGGTCGGCTGTGGCTGGCAGTCCGAAGTCGGCACAGACGACGGCGATGTAGTCCGCCACTTCGAGGTCATCGACTCCGGCCTGCATGAGCGTGTGGCGGACGATGGTGAAGAAGAACATCTCGGGCGAAAGGATGGCAGCCCGGCGGCTCCTGACCACGGCTTCAAAGAGCTTCGGATGATCGAGGATCATCTTCACCGCCTCGGGGTCATCCAGCAAAGCCACGAGTCCATCGCGGTCGCGCTCAGTGAGTGCCAGGGAATCTCGGATGAACTGCCAGTCGGCAGACGAAAAGCGATACCAACAACCGGGGCGGGGGAATCGAGTCATAAGAATGGAGGGGGTTCCAGGAACTCCTCAAGCATGGCTCATGCCAGAAAGTTTCCCGGAGAATCAGATGCCCCGTTCGCGACGAATGTTCGATCCCTCCCGCGCTAATCTGAGGCTACCAGCAGAGGCCTTCGTATTTCCACGGCAGCGTGGCGAGGTCACGCCAGCCGTTCACATCGATGACCTGTTGCCCTGGCTTCACCAACGCAGTTAGGGTCTCGATGGAGACACATTTCTGTGAGGCGACGATGAGTTCAGAATGCTCGATGACTTCGTTCACATCCGTTTTCAGCAAGGAGGCGAGATGCGGCATGCGGCGGTTCATCTCGGCGGCATTGGCACCGATCATGCGGGAGAGATTCAGGCTCGGATCGTAGATCCGCAGGTCGTAGCCTCGACCGAGAAGCGATTCCGCCACAGCGACCATGGGACTGCCGCGCAGGTCGTCGGTGTCGGCTTTGAAGGCCAGCCCGAGCAGGCCGACCTTGCGCACGCCTTTGCTGGTGATGAGTTTGAGCAGAAGATCGAGATGGGCGCTGTTGGTGTCGAGCGTGTTGTCCAGTAGCGGCAGGGCGATGCCTTCCTGCCGAGCGAAGGAAAGCAGGGCGCTGACATCCTTCGGCAGGCAGGAACCGCCGAAGGGCGTGCCGGGCTTCATGTAGTAGGAGGAGATGTTCAGCCGTGTGTCACTGCACACCACGTTCATAACGCGGGAGCCGTCTTCGCCGAGGTGTTTGCAAAGGCGGCCGATCTCATTGGCAAAGCCGACCTTCAGCGCATGAAAGTAATTGCAGGAATACTTGATCATCTCCGCGCCTTCCCAACCGAGCACGGCGGGAGTGCCACCGAGCAGTTCTTTCGCCTCCGGGCTTTCGGGTTCCTGACCGTCGTGCGTGCCGACGACGGCGAGTGAGGGGACGCGGAAGTCTTTCACCGCCGTGCCTTCACGCAGGAACTCGGGGCAGTAGTAGATGCGCACTTGTCCGGCGAGGCGGAGATCTTCAAAGAAGTCCGTCACCATCTGGCGCGTGCTGCCGGGGAGCATGGTGCTGCGGAAGAGGATGATGTGGGATTTGCCACTGCTTCTCAGCACGGCGGCGATCTGCTCACTGACCTTGCGCACGAAGTCGAGATTCAGACGGCCTGACTCCAGCGATGGTGTGCCGACGCAGATGATACTAACATCGCTGCCGAGCACGGCCTCCTGAGCGCTGGTGGTGGCGGCGAGGCGGCCTTCTTTGCGCGCGGTGCCGAGCAGATCATCCAGTTCAGGCTCGATGATGGGGCTGCGACCTGTGTTAAAGGCCTCCACCTTCTCCGGCTGCACATCGGCGCCGATGATGACATGCCCAAGTTCCGCCAGACACCCTGCGGTGACTGCGCCGACGTATCCGAGACCAAAGATGCTGACCTTCATGAGCCCGCCCCATAGCACAGGGCAGCACACGGCGACAAGTGCGGCTATGATTCCTTCCTCAACATGGACATCACCACGAGCCCCATGACGAGTCCGCCGAGGCAGATGAGCCAGAAATTCACCGGCGTATCTGGCAGCTTGCTGTGAATCTCCATGCCGAAGACACTGGCGAGTGCGGTCAGAGGGAGGAAGAGCGCGGCGAGCAGGTTCAAACGATGCGCCGTGGCAGCCATCTGACGGGCGGTGGCCGCCTGGGCCTCGGCCTGACGGGCGACGGTGAAGTTCAGGCCAAACTGCGCGTCCTGTAGCAGCAGTTCAGCATTGCGCTCGATGGCGGCGGCCTGATCTCGCAGATTGATGATCTCACGCTCGGTCTTCAGCATTTCACGAGCCTGCTGCATGGCGCGGTGCAGTCCGCGTGAGCTGCGCAGCACGGGGGCGATCTGCTCCAGCACGGCATGGTATTCGGTGGCGGTGTTTGCCAGGTTTTCCGCCTGCTCCAGCGCAGTGAGTTTGTCATCGAAGCTGCGCAGGTGCTCAGCGAGTGCGGCGAGGCCCATACCTTTGATGTTCGTTTTCCATTCGCCTTCGGGATTGCGCCAGAAAAGGGCTGCTTTGCGCTGGTGCTGATCGGGCTCGGGGAGCTGGTGGAGGATGATGAGCAGGTGCCCCTCCTCCAGCATGGCGCGCTGCGGGCCGGGCTCTCGACCGAGTCGGCTGCTGATGGCTTCGGGGACGGTCCAGAGTTTCGGGAGCAGGGAGCTTTCGGGTTTCATAAACGTGAGGAGGCTACCGGGATGAGAGGGGCAGGGGAATACAATTTCAGCCACAGATTCAACCTGGGTATGGGCTCAGGCGTAGCCCATGGCTCATGCGAAATCTTATCCTTATTCTCGGCGATCAACTCGACCGGCACTCGGCCGCCTTTGATGGATTTGATGCCAGTTTGGACCGCGTCTGGATGGCGGAGGTGGCGGCGGAATCGACGAAGGTGTGGGTTCACAAGGCTCGGATCGTGACCTTCCTGGCGGCGATGCGGCACTTTGCGGAAAGGCTGCGCGCGGAGGGCATGACGGTGGATTACCGGAAGCTCGATGACGCGGAGAACAAGGGGGACTTTATCAGCGAACTGGAGGCGGCTGCGGCCCGGCTGAAGCCTGAAAAGCTGATCATGGTGGAGGCGGGGGAGTGGCAGGTGCGGGAGGACTTCCGCGCAGCGGCGAAGAGGCTCGGCATCATGCTGGATGAGCGGGAAGACAGGCACTTCCTCGCGAGTCATGCGGACTTCGAGAAGCACGCGAAGGGTCGTAAACAACTGCGGATGGAGTTTTTCTACCGAGAGATGCGCGCAAAGCATGGTGCGCTGATGGACTCGGGCAAGCCGGTGGGTGGTGAGTGGAATTACGACAGTGAAAACCGGAAGAGTTTCGGCAAGGGAGGCCCGCTGCTGAAGCCTGCGCCGAGGCGCTTCCTGCCGGATGCGATCACGAGTGAGGTGATGCGCGTGGTGGAGGCGAAGTTTGGCAACCATCCGGGGAGTCTGGCGGAGTTTGACTGGCCGGTGACGGCGGAGGATGCGCAGGTGGCGCTGGCGGACTTTATCGAGCATCGGTTGACGGAGTTTGGTGATTACCAAGATGCGATGTGGACGCGGGAGCCTTGGCTTTATCACAGCCGACTGAGTGCGGTGATGAATCTGAAGCTGCTCGACCCTCGCGAGGTCATCGCGGCGGCGGAGAAGGCGTATCGCACGGGCAAGGCACCGCTGGCGGGTGTGGAGGGATTCATCCGGCAGATCCTGGGCTGGCGTGAGTATGTGCGCGGCATCTACTGGCGCTTCATGCCAGAGTATGTGGGCATGAACTCGCTGGGCTGTGAGCAGCCGCTGCCGAAGTTTTACTGGACCGGCGAGACGGACATGAACTGCCTGCGAGATGCGATCGGCCAGACTTTGAAGCATGGTTATGCGCATCACATCCAGCGGCTGATGGTGACGGGCCTTTTTTCACTGCTGCTCGGGGTAAGGCCGCGCGAGGTTCATGAGTGGTATCTGGCGGTGTATGTGGACGCCATCGAGTGGGTGGAGCTGCCAAACACGCTCGGCATGTCCCAGCATGGAGACGGCGGCATCATGGCCAGCAAGCCCTACATCGCGTCTGGGAAGTACATCCAGCGCATGAGTAACTACTGTGCTGGCTGCCGCTATGATCCGGCGAAGTCCACGGGGCCGAATGCCTGCCCCTTTACGACACTATATTGGGACTTCCTGATGCAGCATGAACCGCGCCTGAAGATGAACCAGCGCATGTCCATGCAGGTGCGGAATGTGGCGCGGCTGAGTGAGGCGGAGAAGGCGGCGATTCAAAAGCAGGCTGAGCAGCTCCGGGAAGCGTATGCTCTGCCCTCATGAGCACTCCACCTACCAAGCTGCGCAGCGGACTCGCGCTCGTCGGCTTCATCGTCATCACCTTCTGCGCGCCTTTGCTGAGCGTGGGCTCCATGCCGGGCGACTGGTATGCCGCGCTGATCAAACCGGAGTGGAATCCGCCCGCCTGGCTCTTTGGTCCGGCGTGGACGTTGCTCTACACACTGATGGCCGTGGCGGCCTGGCTGGTGTGGAAGCGTGTCGGCTTCTCACGTCCTCTGGCATTTTATTTCGTGCAACTGGCGCTGAATGCCGCGTGGACGCCGATCTTCTTCGGGGCACATCAGCTCGGCTGGGCGCTGGCTGAGATCGTGGTGCTGTGGACCGCAATTTTGACCACGCTGCTGAGCTTCCGCCGCGTGAGTCCGGCAGCCGGATGGCTCTTCGTGCCGTATCTGGCCTGGGTCAGCTTCGCGACCTTTCTCAACTTCACCCTCTGGCGTTTGAATCCATCATGAGTCCTAAAACTTGGCTGATCACAGGTTGTTCATCAGGTTTTGGTCGTGCGATTGCGGAGGCGGCTCTACTCGCGGGAGATGAAGTTATTGCCACGGCGAGGCGGTCGGAGGATCTGGAAGTGTTGGAACACGTGGGTGCGGGCAGATGTCATGGACGTGTGCTGGACATCACCCATGCTGAGCAAGTGAAAAGTGTGATCGCTGAAGCCGCCAAGATCACGGGGCGACTGGATGTCATCGTGAACAACGCGGGCTATGGGCTGATCGGTGCCGTGGAGGAATGCACGGAGGAGCAGACGCGGCGGAACTTTGAGACGAACTTCTTTGGCACGCTGAATGTAATCCGCGCTGCGCTGCCGATCCTGCGCGAACAGAAGGCCGGGCACATCATCAACATAAGCGCGGCGGCGGTAATCTCGAACTATCCAGGCTTTGGCATCTACGGTGCGGCGAAGGCGGCGGTGGAGTCGCTGAGCGAGAGCTTGCGTGCGGAAGTGCTGCCACATGGGATCAAAGTCACGCTGGTGCAGCCCGGGCCATTTCGCACGGCCTTCATTGCAAAGGGACTCGAACACGCGCAGCCGATGCCGGAGTATGCGGGCTCGGCGGGGAAGTTCGCTGCCTTTCTCAAGAACGTGGATGGCAAGCAACCGGGCGATCCCGAGCGGGCGGCGGAATTGATCGTGAAGATGGTCCACGAGGGGCAGGGCCCGCTGCGACTTCCTCTGGGCAAGTATGTGACGAAGAAGATCCGCGATGCCGCAGCAGCGCGTGTACGTGAGCTGGAGATCTGGGAGCAGTCTGCGTGTGCGACGGATTTTCCGGCCTGAAGAAGCTCCCCCCTGGCATTTGGGGGGCGGGAGAGACGCTATGGATCACTCTTTGACACATTGGGGTCGAGCCTCCACACTCCGCGCCCTTTTCCCCGGATGTTTGACCTGCTCGCCACTGACCCTGCCTCCTCCGCCCGTCGTGGCCGGTTGCAGACAGCGCATGGGGTGATCGAGACGCCGGTCTTTATGCCGGTGGGCACGCAGGGCACGGTGAAGGCGGTGCATCCTGAGGAACTGCGCGCGCTGAATTCGCAAATCATCCTCGGGAACACTTACCATCTCTGGGTGCGTCCGGGCACGGACATCATCCGCGAGGCGGGCGGGCTGCATCAGTTCATGAACTGGGACCGGCCCATCCTGACGGACAGCGGCGGCTTCCAGGTCTTCTCTTTGGCGAAGCTGCGGAAGATCAAAGAAGAGGGCTGCTACTTCCAGAATCACGTCGATGGCACGCCGATGTTCCTCGGCCCGGAGACGGCGATGGAGATCCAGGCGACGCTCGGCAGCGACATCGCGATGCTCTTTGATGAATGCACGCCCTACCCCTGCACGCATGACGAGGCGAAGAAGAGCATGGAGCTGACCCTGCGCTGGGCGAAACGCTGCCGTGACTGGGTGAATGAGCACCAGCCGGACGCCGGGGCCTTTGCTCGTGATGAACGCCACGCGAAGCAACTGCACTTCCCTATTGTACAAGGCAGCGTCTTCCAAGATCTGCGCCAGCAATGTGCGCGCGAGATGGTGGCGATGGACTTCCCCGGCTATGCCGTCGGTGGCTTGAGCGTGGGTGAGCCGGAGGAGGACATGATGCGCATCGCCGAGTGGACCTGCCCGCTTTTGCCGGAAAACAAACCGCGTTATGCCATGGGCCTCGGCACACCGCCGCAGCTGGTGGAGCTGATCGCGCGGGGCATCGACATGTTTGACTGCGTGCTGCCGACACGGCTCGCGCGAAACGGCACGGCCTTCACCCACGAAGGCATGATGAACCTGCGAAATGCCAAGTTTGCGAAGGACTTCCGCCCTATCGCCGAGGACACCCACCCGCTCTGCCAAGGTTTTTCCCGAGCCTATTTGAGGCATTTGGTCAATACCCAGGAGGTGCTGGGATTGAGGTTGATTTCCCTGCACAATCTGCATTTCTACGCGTCCCTCACGTCCAGGGCGCGGTTGGCCATCGAGCAAGGTTGCTTCTCCGAATTCCGGGCAGAGGTCCATGCCCGCTACCAGACACGTCCCGACACCACTGATTCCTAATGTTTATCTCCCTCTCCTCCTTCCTCGCACAAGCTCCAGCCGCACCTGCCGGTGCCGGCGGCATCCTCGGCAATCCGATGATCATGATGGTCCTCATGTTTGTCATGATGTACTTCCTGCTCATCCGCCCACAGCGTCAGCGCCAGAAGGAACTCGAGAGGCTCATCAGCAGCGTGAAGGTGGGAGATCATGTGATCCTCAGCGGCGGCGAGCACGGCATCATCACCAGCACGAAGGACAAGACCGTCATGATCCGACTCGGTGACAACGTGAAGGTCGAGTATGAGCGCGCCGCCATCGCCTCCGTCAGCAAGAAGAGCGACGTCGTGGAAGCCACGGCCGCCTAACCAGAAAGCGCTAGGTTTTCAGATTCACTGAGAACAGCGAGCCGAGAACAGAGAACCTTTCCCCCAACCCACCCATGAACGCCTACGTCACCTTCCTCGTCGGAACCGCCATCCTGCTGCTGCTGCTGTTTTACATCGGCACCGTGATGCACACCACCAAGCGCCGTGTGGGCGGC
>JBILPY010000719.1:0-2685 GCA_044373575.1 Prosthecobacter sp.
CGGCAGGTCCAGTTCATCGCCCATCTTCACGCTGAAGCGCTCCGCGAAGCTCTCGTTCATCAGCGCGGGTGTCACGCCATCCGCCTTCCACCATTCACTCTGCTTCGGGGCCTGGACCCAGGCATAGACCTCATGCTTCAGCGTGTGCGGACCATCCACGCCTAGCACCATCGTCGGCGCTTCACGCAGCGTGATTTTCCGCGCGCTGAGCACGGCGACTTCCGCAGCTTCTGGCAAGTGCCGCAACCACTGCACCGTCTCCGGGCCGATCTGGTGCGTGCTGCTCGCGCTTTGTGAACCTGCACTGGAAACATACAAGTCAGCCTTCATCGTGCGTTCGATCCAGCCGCGCATCGTCGAGTCAAAGCTCGCTACCATGATCGCCATGCCCGCCGTCATCGCCACGGCGCTCGCTAGCGCCGCGACGGCAAAACGATGCCGCACGGTGGGTTTCCTCAAATGACTCAGTGCCAGCCGCTGAGTTGCTGCATTTGACTTCCACGCTGCGATGCGTGTCAGCAGCCATCCCGCAGCCAATCCCGTGCCCAGCAGCCAGGAAAGCGCCGCCGCATACGCTGCCAGTGGCACGCGGGTGCCGCCACTCAAGCGCCATGGACCGATCTGCGCCAGTCCCAGGGCTGCGAGCATGAGCGCCCAGCCCAGCCACTCCGCACGCCACCAACCACCACCGCCAAAGGTCGCCGCCTTGCGGCCCAGCATGTGGACCGGCGGCGTGTGCGCGGCTTCACGGGCCGGCCACCACGCCGCGATCAGACTCGTCACCAGCGCGATGCCCAGACTCAGCGCGGCCTCACCGAGATGCAGCGATGCACCTTGCACGCTCGAAGCGCCGTAGAGCGCGTTCACCGTCTTGCTCACGCCACCCACCGCCGCCTGCGCACCGAGCCAGCCGACGAGCAATCCCAGCAGTCCTCCCACGATCCCGAGCAGCAGTGCTTCGATCAGAAACGCGCGCTGAATCTCCGTATCCGTGACACCGAGCGACTTCAGCACGCCGATCTCCTCCCGCCTTCGGATGACCACGCCATCCAGCGCCTGGAAGATGAGATACCCCCCAACAAACAACGCCAGCAGAGAGAGGATGGTGAGGTTCAGCCGAAAGGCCTCCGTCATCGTGCCAGCCAGTGCCCGGCGATCTTCCGCACCGCTCACCTGCCAGCGATCCTTTGCCACAGCTCGGAGCTGCTCCCCCATTTCGTTTCGCAGATCAGGAAAGGCATCCCCACGCGTCACCAGCACCTCCACACGATCCACTTTTCCACTGCGCTGCATCACGTGCTGAGCTGCTGGCAGATCCATTAGCAGCATCGTCTCTGGCAGCGTCGGCACGCCCGACTGCTCCACCACCACGCCGCCGACTTTCAGCGTGATCACACGCTCGTTCAGCACCACGCGCAGCTCATCGCCCACCTTCTTGTGGAGCTTTTCACTTACAAAGACTCCCTCCGCCGCACGAACATCTCCCGTTAGGCCTGCTGGAGCTTCTCCTCGCAGATTCAGCAGGCTCACGAAGTCCGTGCCCAGCAGCTTCCAGGTCACGCCGGAGCCGATCTCCATTTGTCTACCTTCCACAAAAGGCATCACCGTTTCCTCCACCACCGGCAGCAGATGCACAGGACGCTCCGCCAAAGCTTCCCGCATCTCACGCAGCCAGCTTTCAGATAAACTGCCCGTCGTGCCCGTGATCGTGTAGTCCGCCTGCCGGGTGATGCCGCTGGTGAATTGCTCGAAGCCGCTCAGCGCCGCGCGATTCGCCAGCCGCATAGCCAGATACACGCCCGAGCCCAGCGCCAGGATCAGCATCAGCGCCACCTGCTGCCGCCAGGCCAGCCGCCAGTGCCGCAGCGCGCAACGTTCGAGGATGAGGCGCGTCGTGGTCATGCCTCGATCAGCTCCCCGTCACGCATCCGCAGCACACGTTCGCAGCGTTTCGCAGCCTCCTCACTGTGCGTCACCATCAGCAGCGCGGCATTTGTTTCCCGCACCACCTCCGCCAGCAGATCCAGCACCTGCGCGCCTGTGGTCGAGTCGAGATTCCCCGTCGGCTCATCCGCCAGCAGCAAAGCAGGTCGATGAATCACCGCCCGCGCGATCGCCACCCGCTGCATCTCCCCGCCGGAAAGCTCCGAAGGCAAAGCTCCGGCCCTATGCGCCACACCCACGCGCTCCAGCAGCGACTTCACCCGCGATTCACGTTCCGCCGTGCCCACGCCGAGGAGTTGCAGCGGCAGTTCTACATTCTCCGCCGCCGTCAAAGTCGGTAGCAGATGGAAGAACTGAAACACCGTCCCAAGATGCATCCGCCGCACCCGCGCCAACCCGTCCGAGTCCAACCCATGCAGCGCTACACCTGACACGATGACTTCCCCGCTGTCCGCGCGATCCACGCCGCCGATGCAATTTAAAAGAGTCGTCTTGCCACTCCCCGAAGGCCCCAGCAGCGCCGCCCGCTCCCCCGCCGCCAGTTGAAACGACACACCGCGTAAGATTGGGCGCTCCGCATAGGACTTCGTGAGCGAGGCGACTTGGAGGACAGCAGTGGGCATGAGTAGGGGATCACTTCTTTACGCCTCAATCCCGGAAAGGGCCATCTTCCTCTGCAATGACGACCCAGCGTCTGCCGAGTCTCAGATGTTCGGAACCTGAGGCTTCGTGCTGTAGCCT
>JBILPY010000140.1:0-8731 GCA_044373575.1 Prosthecobacter sp.
ATCACTGCTCAGCTCAAAGCGGTGCACTACGCCCAGATGCACGCTACCCACCTCGCTGGAGTCGTCATTGATCAGACCGATCACCTCCTGCGTGTGCGTTCCCCCAATCACCAGCTCCTCCGTGATCTCGCGTTCGATGCTGTTAAAATACATCGACTCACCCAAGCCGTCGTGGCTCTGATCCACCGGATTGATGTGCCCGCCAATGCCCACGGAGCGCTTCGCCACCAGACGCTTCTCGCCGCTCTTCCCCCCCCGCGTGTAACACACGTAGCGCCCCGCGTGGTGAAAGATCGAATAGGGGATCAGTTGCTTGTGAGTCGGGTCCAGTTCCGCTGCCGGGCGCTCCATGAAAAAATTCGCCCCAGGAGCCAACATCGCGCCTAGATAGCGCTCCACCTCAGGCTGGAAGCCTTGGAAACTGCCGAGTTGATCGAGAAGAGGGCGTGGGATGACGAGGACATGTTCCATGGTAAAAGAGCCTGCGAGAGTGGACCGCCCTTTCCCCCGGTCAATCCCCACCGCAGCATTCCCCAATAAATTTATCCCAGCCGCATCCCTGCCCCATTCGGAGCCGCCTTCCCCAGCCTTCCCCCCGCCAGGGAACGAGTCGGACTCCACCTCGACTTCAGCCGGTCAGTCACAACGGCGATCAAGTCCTTGACGGGGTGACAAGAAGGCAAGCCAGACGCCTGCCGTTCCCAGGGAAAAGGGATCAAATGCACCACGGTTTTAATTAAATCTGTCGTGGAAGCGATTAAATCCATGACGGATTTAGCTAAATCCGCCGCAGAATTAATTAAGTCCGTCACGGATTTAACCCTTTCCGTCATGGAAACGATCGTATCCGTCGCGGATTCAATTCGTTCTGTCATGGAAACGATCGTTTCCGTCGCGGATTCATTTCGTTCCGTCATGGAAACGATCGTTTCCGTCGCGGATTCATTTCGTTCCGTCATGGAAACGATCGATTCCGTCGCGGATTCAATTCGTTCCGTCATGGAAACGATCAATTCCGTCGCGGATTCAAGTCGTTCCGTCATGGAAACGATTGATTCCGTCATGGACTTAAGCGTTTCCATGGCGGATTTAGTTAAATCCGCGACCCATTTAAGCCCATGGGCACCGCATTCAGAAGCTCCATTCAGGGAATCAGACAAGGAAACCACAGAACCAACTCGTTCCTCATTGAAAGTCGCCTGCGCCGCGCCGGGAGTCAGCGCCGGGAGGCCTGCGGCAGGGTGATGTTTGGGTGATAAACCTCACACTCCTTTTTATGCAGCCAGACGCTCATCCAGAAGGTCAGCACTCCGCTCACCACGGCAACCAGCACTCCGTGCCGGGCATAGCGTGACTTGGTCAAAGCCATGGCCAGTGCACTGATCGCCGCCATCGCATAATACACCCAGGCGGTGTCCTGCCGGAGCTGCGTCTGCTTTTCGATCATCTCTCCAAACGACACCGGCCTCGTGGCGAGAATGCGCGGCGTGGCTTCCAGCAGGAAGGAAAGATATGGCCACACACTTGCACAAGACAAAGCCATCACCGCCAGCGCCAACAGGCGCGTCTTTTTTTCCCCAACCAAAAACGCCACGATCAGAAAGGTGAGCCCGATCCCCAGCCCGTAAAGAGGCAGCGACTCCAGCAGGAGGTGCGCGTATTCAGGATCACGCACGCTCTGCCATAGGTCGATGAGTTCGCGCCACATGGGAGTCGGTCAAAGAGTGGCGCGGAGGAAGGCCTTCACGGCCAGATCCGTCGCCTCCAGCGGATGAGTCTCCAGCGGCTTTGATTTCAGCGCCTCCAGTGACGGATGCACCGGCTCGCTGCCCGTGGCCACCTGCACCACTTCGGGGAACTTTGCCGGGCTGGCAGTGCTCATCACCACGCTGACGCGGTCCTGCGCCATGTCAGTAAAGGCACAGGCCGTGTGAGGATCGATGACATATTGCCAGTCTTTCCACATCTGCGCGATGACGAGAGGGATCGTCGCGTCTTCCATCCGGCTGCTGCGAAAGCTGGAGGGCACCTGCGGGAAGGTGACCTTTTCTCCCGCCTTCATGCGCTGCATCACCTCGCGCACCCTGCCCTGGTCTTTGCCAAGCATGAAGTAGAGATAACGCTCGAAGTTAGACGCAGCCTGGATGTCCATGCTGGGAGCATGGCTGGGCTTTACCTCGCCCTGCTGGTAGTCCCCGGATTTGAAGAAGCGGTGGAGGATGTCGTTTTTGTTCGTCGCCACACGGAAGGAACCGCAGGGCATCCCCATCTGCTGGCACATCCAACCCGCCAGTACATTGCCAAAATTCCCCGTCGGCACCACGAACTCCACTGTCGCCCGCGCCTCCGGCGGCAGCCGCAGCCAGGCCCACACGTAATAAACACACTGCGCCAGAACGCGGGCGATGTTGATGCTGTTGACCGCCGAGAGATTGACTTCGCGCACGAACTCCTGATCCCCAAAGCACTCCTTCACCACACGCTGGGCATCATCGAAGGTCCCCGGCACTGGGATGGCATGAACATTCGCCGCCCCCGTGCAGGCCATCTGCCGCTCCTGCAAAGGTGCCACGCGTCCGTTCGGATACAGGATGAAGATCTCGATCCCCTCCTGCCCCATGCAGCCATGGATCGCCGCGCTGCCCGTGTCACCGGATGTGGCACCGAGCACGGCCAACCGCTTCCCACTCAACTTGACCTGGCGTTTGTACAGCAGGCCGAGCAGTTGCAAGGCGAAGTCTTTGAAGGCCAAGGTCGGCCCGTGCCAAAGCTCAAGAACATAGGTCTTGTCCGAGATCTTTTTCAATGGCGCGACTTCTGGCGTATCAAAACGCTGATACGCCTGCGCCGTCAGCGTGTGCCACTCTTCCAGCGGGATCTCAGGCCCGAAGACCGAGAGGAACTCCGCCGCCAGCTCTGCATACGAGAGTTTCTCCCAGCCTGCTAGCTTGTCCGCGATACTCGGCAGCTTCTCCGGCAGAAACAAACCACCGTCAGGAGCCAGACCGGCTTCGACAGCTTCAGTAAAGGTATGCGGGCGCGTTTGTCCGCGCGTGGAAATATAAAACATAAAAAGGAAGGGACGCGATACTGCCATGCCCGCCCCGCAACTCAAGCACCGAACCAAACGGCACAG
The DNA here is from genome assembly GCA_044373575.1 of Prosthecobacter sp. Lineage (GTDB taxonomy): Bacteria > Verrucomicrobiota > Verrucomicrobiia > Verrucomicrobiales > Verrucomicrobiaceae > Prosthecobacter. The sequence goes on from JBILPY010000140.1 coordinate 3,137, forward strand.
TGACTGATGAAACCAAGAGGCGATCTCCGCAGCTCCAGGCTTGCGGCGGCAGGCAGGCCGTGGGATGGGGGGAAGCTGCCCATGCCGGACTCCCGACTCGTACTCGCCCTGGATCTCTCCTCACCCCGTGGAGTGATGGCAGTGGTGCGCGGGGATGCGGTGCTGTTTGAGGCGTCATTTCAGTCAGAGCGCTCACACAATGCGCAGGTCTTTGCCCCGCTTGGCAAGGCCCTGGACGCGATGCCCACGAACGAAAAAGCCGTCATCGTCGTTGGCACAGGCCCGGGATCTTATACCGGCGTGCGCATCAGCATCGCTGCGGCCCAGGGCCTGGCTTTGTCACGGGGCTGGGAGGTGCTGGGCTGGCCCTCCATCGCCACTGCGGAGATCGCGGACTACGCAGTGCTCGGAGACGCGCGGCGAGGGCAGTATTATCATGCTCTCGTCCATGCCGGGCAGATGATCCAGTCACCGGCGCTCATCTCGGCTGAGGAGGCCACGGCTCTTGTGGCCGGTGGTGGCACATGGCTGAGCTACGATGCCCGCGCGCCACTGGATCTCGCGCTGCCCCTGGAACAGCCGGACGCGGTAATGCTAGGAAAATACATCTCGAGGCTGCCGGAGGCGGAACTCCAGCGCGGCTGCACAGCCACACTGGAGCCATTTTATCTTCAGGAAGCCTTCATCACAGTGGCACGAAAAGCGGGCAAACAAGTCCCTGCCACATGAGAATACTATCAAAGTGGCACAGACATCTCTTCAGAACGAGCATTGACGCAGGGGAATCAACCAGCTACGAAAAGAACCTCATTCCAGCCTAATGTCATCACCACAGGATTCCCGCATACTCATTGTGGACGCCGACTCAGATTTTCTGAGCTGGGCTTGCAGTCATTTGAAAGCTCCCGGCGTCACTGTGGCGACGGCTGAGCGCGCTGAGGATGCCCTGGCCTCCTACTTGAAGAACCGGGCAGATCTTGTGCTGACAGAGGTGCGCCTGCCGGGCACGAACGGCATCGAGCTGCTAAAGCGCCTGCGCATGAATGACCCGAATGCGATGGTCATCCTATTCAGCGGTCTGGCGAGCAACAGCAATGTGATCGAGGCCATGCGTCTCGGAGCCTACGATGTGCTGGGCAAGGAAAAGCTGCCCTATGAGCTGCGCACCGTCGTGGAAAGCGCCCTGCGCGCCAACGAGTCCCGCCGCGCCACCCGCGCGCTGGCAGCCGAAGTGCCAGCAGAGACAATCCAGGAGACGATCATCGGTCGTTCTGCACCGATTCAGGAAGTCTTCAAAATGATCGGCCGAGTTTCCCGTAGCGACGCGCCGGTGATGATCACAGGCGAGAGCGGCTGTGGGAAGGAACTCGTGGCGCGCGCCGTGCATAAGTTCAGCCCGCGTTCGCCGAAGGAGTTTGTGGGGATCAACATCACCTCCATCCCGGATAATTTGATGGAGAGCGAGCTCTTCGGGCATGAAAAAGGCAGCTTCACCGGTGCTGTCACTCAACGTATGGGCCGCTTTGAGCAATGCGATGGTGGCACTCTTTTCCTGGATGAAATCGGCGACATGCCGCTGGCCGTGCAGAGCAAGCTGCTGCGCGTGCTCCAGGAAGGTGAGTTTTGCCGCGTGGGCAGCAATCAAACGCTCAAGTGCGATGTGCGCATTCTTGCGGCAACGAACAAGGATCTCGAAAGCGAAGTAGCCAAGGGCACCTTTCGCGAAGACCTTTTCTACCGCCTCAACGTGGTCCGCATTCACATCCCGCCGCTTCGCGAGCGCCGTGACGACGTGCGCCTGCTGGCTGAATTTTTCCTGCAACGTCAGTCAGCCCGCCGTCGCGGTCCGGTCATGCGCTTCACTGAAGATGCTCTGGGCCTCCTCGAAGCCTACGACTGGCCCGGCAATGTGCGTGAGCTGGAGAACACCATTCAGCGTGCCTGTGCCCTGGCCAATTCGGACGTGCTCCTGCCATCGGACATCCCGCTCGGCAGCATCGCCAACAGCCGTTTCACTCATCCAGCGAACACGGTAACGCGGATGAAAGACGCGCTCTCCATGCTCATCAGCGTGGCTCAAACGCAGCCCGACATTGATCTCATTCCCTGGGTGGAAAAGGAACTTTGCCGTCTGGCCTACCGCCATTACGAGGAGGACATCGGCAAGACCGCCAAGTTCCTCGGCATCACGGCTGCCACTCTGCAAACTCAGCTCGACCTGACTCCATCAGGAAAGAAGCCTGCTGGAAAAAAGACAGCGGATTAACCTCCTGCCCCAACCACACGACATGCCTCGGGCTGGAACGTCACCCAGCAGTCATCGCCAGGCTTCAGCGTGGTGAGGCCTTCACTTCGTGAACGATGAGTATGCAAGACCTGCATTCCCGCCCGCAAACGCACACGCTCATGCGCACCGAAGTAGATGACTTCTTCGACCACGGACTGGAAGGCGTTGGCACGGTCTTGTGCCGGCAGGCGCTCCACGGAAAGTTGAAGATTCTCCGGACGCACCATCACGCGTACTGCATCCCCATGCTTCAGATCCAGCGCTGACATCACGGCAGGTCGGCCCAGCCCATCCATCTGCACACGCACGAATCCGCCGGGCATCATTTCCTGAACGATGGCAGGAAAGAAATTCGCGTCGCCGATGAACCCTGCCACGAAGGCGCTAGCTGGTGATTCGTAAAGAGTCCGGGGCGTGGCGATCTGCTCGACGCGGCCAGCATTCATCACGGCGATCCGATCACTCAGACTTAGTGCCTCGCCCTGATCGTGGGTGACGTAAATGAATGTGGTGCCGACCTCGCGGTGCAAGGAATTCAGCTCGCTGAGCATGTGCTGACGTAATTTTAGATCTAGCGCCGCCAGCGGTTCATCGAGCAAAAGCACCTGCGGCTCATTCACCAGCGCACGGGCGATGGCGACACGTTGTTTCTGCCCGCCGCTGAGCTGGGCTGGGCGCTTCCGAGCCTGTTCTTCCAGACGTGTCAGGGTCAGCATCCGCTCCACAGCGGCCTTGATCTCCGCACGTCCCCTGCCCGCCATCTTCAGCCCGAAGGCGATGTTTTCCCAAACGCTGAGATGAGGAAAGAGCGCGTAGTTTTGAAACACGGTGTTCACGGGCCGTCTATCTGGCGGCAGGGAGGTTATGTCCTGGCCATCGAGACGAATGCTCCCGCTGTCTGGCTGCTCAAATCCCGCCAGCATCCGCAGCAGCGTGGTCTTGCCACAACCACTCGGCCCGAGCAGTGAAAAAACCTCCCCGCGCCCGATCTCCAGACTCACCCCATCCACCGCGCGTAGAGCGCCGAAGGCTTTGCTGACGTGGTCGATGGCGAGAAACTCCTGCACAGATGGCGAAGCATTAGCCTGCAATTCTCCCGCCGCGATCAATTTTGCAGCCGCCCCGCACATGAGAAAATTCAGGGGAACAAACTTCCAGCCGAACCCTTACTCCAAAGCATGGATGAAGACTCCAGGAGTCATCGCAGGATAACGTCCCACAGGCGGCGTTTCGATGGAATGAAAGATGCCGACAGCCTGATTGAGGCCCGGAATGAAGAGACCGTCGAACATGCCAAAGGCGATGTTTGCCAACCTGGGGGCGACCAAGCCCTGGCGAGAGAATACAAACCACGTCCAGCCTGAGAAAGTGCCCGCTGGGGAGACGGTGAGATTTTGCACCACACCGCCACGCTCGGGTCGCGGCCAGGCATTTCCCGGTGGGCGGGCCAGATGGGTGGCGGTGAGGGTGAAGTCCTGCGTGAGCTGGCTGATGGTGATCCGTGCATTCGGCGTCTGATTGCCCGCGCCGAGCATTCGGGTACCGCGTGCGGGCGTCGTCCACAGACCGCCACGGATGAGCATCGCGGCATCGCCTGCCTTCCAGTGCGTCATGGTGGCGCTGTCTTGATACGGCGAAGCGGGCACCGTGCAGCCTGCCTGCGTGCTGGTGAGCAGCATGGGGCTGCCAGCTTCAGGCATGAGCCAGCCAGAGACGGTTTCGCCCTGAGCAAGCGACATGTAGAAGGGCACGCGTGGGGATGATCCCACACTGGTGATCCAAGTCGTGCTCTGCGTCAGAGTACGCACATCAGGACGAACGGCATGAGTGATCTTGCCTGCGATGGTGACGCTGCCTTTCGCCGTCATGTTCGCACGGGCAAAGCCGACGGCGAGGCGCTCTGGCACCCCGGCTCCAGGCAGCAAGGCAAGGTGGCAGGCACCGACGAGGCTGCTTTGAGTCATGACGCGTCCGCCTTCGCCGATGAGGGATTCATCCAGGAAGATGGAGAGCGCACCTTGGCGGATTTCAAAAGCCAGGGCCAATGACTGGAGCCCTCTTTGAGTGGCGATGCCATCGCCCGCTGCCTCCGTGGCTGAAGTCATATCCAGAGTGCCGGTGAAACGCTGCATGGTGGTCTTCGCAGGCACGAGATTTGCCTTGAGGGTCGCCGTCCAGCTTCCATTCGCAGTCACGACAAGGGAAATCAATCCGCCACGCCCATTCAGCACGTCGGGCCGCCTTTCGAGCAATCCGAAATACTGCCCGGCGAGCTGGTGGGGCATGATTTCCAAAGTCAGCGTGAAGGACGTGAAGACGCCTGTGACACGATCACGGGCACGGACCTTCACGACGTAAGTTCCGGGCAAGGTCGCGCGTCCGCTGATCTGCCCGGTGGCTGGATTCAGCATGATCCCAGAGGGCAGGCCGGTGGCTTCGAAGCGGTCGTAGAGGCTGGCGTCGGCAAGCTGTTGAGTGAGCGCTTGTCCCTGCATAAGGGAAAGGTTCGTCAGAGGTGCTATCGGGCCGCTGAGGCCACGCAGGTTCAGCTCGAAGGCGTTTTGCGCATAGCCATAGCGCGTCATGGACTCCAGGCTGAGACGCAGCCGGGCAGTGCGCAGACCAGAGGCCGAGGGACGAAAGCGCAGGGTCAGTTCGACTTCATTCCAGGTGAAATGGGAAGTCGGCGGCGTCTGGAGGATTTCGGCGGTGAAGTCGGCAGCTTGAGCACCGTCGATCTCGATGACAAGATTCGTCGGAGCGGTGGAAGGATACGGAGGCTGGAGATTCAGGATGCTGGAGACATCCAGCTTCACCGTGGTCTCAGCGCTGGTGCCGGCATTCATCTCCACAGTACTGAGTCCGTCGGAGAAAGCGGTGCCGGAGGCTTGATCCTTCACGCGGAGATCAGGTCGGAAATTCCCCTCGTGACTGAGTTGGGCGAAGCCAAGAGCTGGGCCGCCATTGCCATTGCCGGGCTGGCCGGTGGTGGGAATGCGCGGAGGGCTGCCAGGTAAGTCGATGAAGAAACCGCTCCAAGCATTCACGTCCGTGAACTGCCCACCCAAGAGCACCTTTCCATCGGCCTGCACATGCAGAGAGCGGACATCGGCAGGCTGTCCGAGGATGGCGTAAAAGCCTGCATCCACAGCCAATGTGTCACGCCGGTAGCGGCTGATCTGCTGCAAGCCTGGACTGCCCCAGAAGCGCGGCCCCGGAGCCACCAGCAACCCGCCACCGGGCTGGAAGGCGAGTGTGCGTGGCAGACATTCAGCAGCGGTGGTGAACTCATCCAACGTCTGCTGCGC
>JBILPY010000720.1:0-2668 GCA_044373575.1 Prosthecobacter sp.
AGTCATTTGGTCCAACCGAGCAGTCATTTGGTCCAACCGAGCAGTCATTTGGTCCAACCGAGCAATCATTTGGTCCAACCGAGCGATCATTTGGTCCAACCGAGCGATCATTTGGTCCAACCGAGCAGTCATTTGGTCCAACCGAGCAATCATTTGGTCCAACCGAGCAATCATTTGCTCCAACCGAGCAATCATTTGCTCCAAACGAGCAACACTTTGGTTCAAACCAGCATCTGATTTGCCGAACCCAGCGGCTGTTTGCAGCCTTCGGGCATGGATTCGGCCTGATCCGCCTCACGATTGCCGCACCCAAGCTCTGGCTTGGGCGATTCGGACTCCTTCCCGGATCGGCCAAGCTCCCAACCAGCCCCATTGAACGATCGGACGGCATGGAGAGCCGCATCACAGCCGCCAGCCAACTTACATCCGCTCCGTGGTCTCGATGCCGAGCAGGCCGAGGCCGGTCTTGAGGACCCGGCTAGAGGCTTCGCAGAGGGTGAGGCGGGTGTTGCGAACGGTGCCTTCACTGCGCAGCACGTTGCAGGCTTCGTAAAAGCTGTGGTAGGTGTTGGCCAGCTCGAAGAGGTAAGTCGCGAGCGTGTTCGGGCGGTGGTCGATGAGCACGTCGTGCGTAGTCTCGGCGAACTGGGCGAGCTTCATGGCGAGGGCGCGCTCGGCGGGCTCGGTGATGGCGAGATCGGCGGTGAGAGTGACGGTGCCTTCGAGCTTCCTGAAGATGCTGCGGGTGCGGACGTAGGCGTTCAGCAGGTAGGGCGCGGTGTTGCCTTGCAGACTCAGCATCTTGTCCCAACTGAATTTGTAATCGGTGAGTCGGTTCTGGCTGAGCTCGGCATACTTCACGGAGCCAGTGCCGATGATGCGGGCGATGGATGTTTTTTCATCCTCAGAGTAGTCTTTTTGGGGCTGTGTGCTCATCCACTGCTTTACAATGCCAGGAGGCATTTGTTGCTGATGGCCTGCAATCGCCCGATTCCATTGTTGATCCCTATCTACCTCCTCGGACCTCGCCGCAGCGCGCTCGATGGCTTCTTCGATGACCTCCAGCAGGCCGACGGTCTCGCCGCTGCGGGTTTTGAACATCTTGCCATCAGGTCCGAGGATGCTGCCAAAGGCGATATGCGTCATCTCGGTGGTCACGCCGCGACGTTTCGCGGCGGCGAAGAGCTGCCTGAAGTGAAGCTGCTGCGGGGCACCGACGACATACCAGATCTGGTCGGCGTTCCATTCCTTCACGCGGTAGTCGATGGTGGCGAGATCGGTGGTGGCATAGAGGAAGCCGCCATCGCTTTTTCGGATGATGCAGGGCGCGGCCTTCCACTCGTCTTTGTCACGGATGAGGAAGGGATCTTCCTCGGGCTTCACGCTGCCATCGGTCATGACCACGATGGCTCCATCGCTCTCCTGAGCGATGCCTTTGGCGAGCATGTCCTCCACGAGCGGCGCGAGGGCGTCGTTGTAGAAGCTCTCGCCGAGGTAGTGGTCAAACTTGATGTCGAGGGTGCCATAGACCTTCTCGAGCTGCTCCAAAGTAAGGCGCACGCATTCCTTCCAGATGGCGAGATTGTCGGCATCGCCTTGCTGGAGTTTCACGAGTTCGCCTTTGCAGACAGCGAGCACGGCTTCGTCGGCCTTCGCGGCGGCGTTGATGAGCTTATAAGTGCGCACCAGTTCGTGAATGGGGTCCTTTTTCAGCGCCTCGTGATCGAGCTGGGTCTTCCAGCCATGGATGATCATGCCGAACTGCGTGCCCCAGTCGCCGACGTGATTGTCGGTGATGACGGTGTGGCCGATGAAGCGAGCCACGCGGGCCAGTGAGTCGCCGATGAAGGTGCTGCGGATGTGGCCGACATGCATCGGCTTGGCGATGTTTGGCGCGGAGAAATCCACGACGATACGCTTTGCCTCCGCCACACCTGGGACGCCGGCTTTGTCATCCTGAGTGATGACGGCCAGCTTTTGCGCGAGGGCTCCGGGAGCGAGCGTGATGTTCAGGAAGCCGGGTCCGTCGATGGTGACTTTTTCGATGAGGTCATCCACAGCGAGCTTGTCCACGATCTGCTGCGCCAGGGCGCGCGGGTTCGTCTTGAGCTGCTTCGCGAGGGTCATCGCCGCATTGCTCTGGTAGTCCCCAAAGCGCGTGTCCGAGGCGATGACGACCGCAGGCGTGAAACCCTCTGGCAAAGCAATGCCAGCGGCGGAAAAGGCGGCTTGGAGACGATCAGTGAGGACGGCGCGAAACATGGGCGCGCATCTTGAATGACGAATGCGGAAAGTCGAATGCCGAATGGAGTTTGGCCAACGTTGACGTCGATTCGAAGACCAGCCGAGCACCGAAGGCTCTCAGGCTGGGAATAGAAAGCCCCGTGGGACGCGTGGACCCACGGGGCTGCGGAAGAACTTCTGAGGATGCGGGCTCAGCCGAAGAGGGAAACGACGGGTTTGCCTTTGTCAGAGACAGTGAAGGGGCGCTTCGACGGGGAGTAGAGCACCTGATCCAGCGGCAGGCCAAGGGCATAGCCAATGGTGGCGTTGAGTTCGGGCACGCCGACGGGATTCTCGGCCACTTTGTCACCCTGCTCATCCGTGGCACCATGGACCTGACCGCCACGGATACCGCCGCCGGCGAGCACGCAACTGAAGCCAGCGG
>JBILPY010000721.1:0-2666 GCA_044373575.1 Prosthecobacter sp.
CGACCATCATGGTGCTGATCTCTGATGCGAATCATCTCTTGGCGATAGGCAAGCATATCCGCCGTGTAGCGCCAAAGATGAGCCGCAATGATCCCTGCCACTGCGGCAGTGGGCAGAAGTACAAACGCTGCTGCCATGACAAGGACCAGGAGCGCGCCCGCTTCCCCTCCGCAGTTCTTGGCAAGACGCAGGCCGAACTGGCGAGAGAGCCCGAACCGTATGTCACAATCGAAGAACTCCAAACCATGAACCGTGACAAGGTAAGGCGGCTGAATCCGCTGAAGCTCAAGGAAGAAGTTCTGGCGTGGTATCTCCTGGTGCTGACAATGCACGGTCTTTTCACCGAAGTGGCCGAGGCCATCGAAAAGCTCGGCTGGCGCTCCGACCTGGATGATTTCGAGCAGTCTTGGATTAATGCACTGACCTTAGCCACCTGGCGGGGAGAGCCGGAGTCTATCGAACGGATCATCCGCGCACGCTACCCGGACGGAGAGTTGCCTGAGGGCGTGCTAAAGCCTGATGTCGGTCTGATGCGCCTGAACAACAATCCTGCCGCCTACCGCGTCCGCCTGGAGGCGATCTCGGCAGAGCTGCTGCGTACCCAGGACCCCGAACGGCAGGAGGCGCTCGGTCACGCGCTGCTTAATGTTCACACCCCGGCCACGAGCTTGCTCATGGCGCAGGGGCTGCTGCCGGTGATGGCCAAGTCGAAGGTCCAGTTTCTTCACAAGCAAATGCAGCACCTGCGGGATCAACTCCTGCTGCCTGCCGAAGACCCCTTTGCGGAGATCCTGGAGCGGCGCTTCGCCGACGCAGCGGCGAAGAGCCAGGGCAAGGATTCGGCGAAGCTGCGCGAGGCGAATGACCGCCTTCAGGTGAAGGCCAGTGAGCTACGCGAGGCGAATGAAACGATGGAGCGACTGCGCCGTGAACTGCGGCTGAAGGAAAAGGAGGAGAAGCGAGCCGCTGCCAAGGAGGCTGCTCCCCCGACATCGGCGGAATTGGAGGCGATGAGGCGTCTGCGGGAAAAGGTGGAGGCCCAGCAGGGGATCATCAACGGGTACGTCCAGGAGCGTGCGCACATGCGCCAGGAGATGGCCAGTGCGTTTGCCGAAGCGGAAGAGCATCGCAAGCAACAGCCCGCTGCCGCCCCTGGCAACGAGGTCATGGACGCCCAGGAGGAAGAGGCGCTGATGGAGCCCACCAGTCTGGAGAGCAAGCAACCGCTGCGGCTTTTGGACTACCCGAAGAAGTTTCACGAAACGCTGACCTCGCTGCCTTCACAGGTAAGCCGCGCCGCCCAGATCCTGCTGGGCAGGCTGGCGGCGGGGGAGCCCTCCGCCTTTGTCGGCATCGTGGCCCTGCGCGCCAGACCGGACACGCTGCGGGTGCGTGTGGGCAGTGATCACCGGCTGATCTTCCGCCTCCACGCCACGACGCTGGAAGTGGTGGACCTGATCAACCGCCGGGATCTGGACCGCCGGGTGAAGGGGCTGTAGCGTGGTGGGCAAACTCCCCCAGCCTGGCAAGTACCTGAAAAAATCTGTCCAAGAAGTCTCCCACGGTCCCTGTACTATCCGATCATGACACCCATCCCCCACCACGAAACTCTCACGAATCGCCGCGACTTCCTGCGCCGCGCTGGCGGTGGCTTTGGGGCTTTGGCGGCGGCGGCCATCCTGGGCGAGGACTCCGCCATGGCGGCGCTCGGCGATGCCGGGGGTGCGGCTGGCAATCCGATGTCCGCGAAGCTGGCGCATCGCATGGGCAAGGCGAAGAGCGTGATCTTCCTTTTCATGGAAGGCGGCCCGAGCCACCTCGATCTCTTCGATCCCAAGCCGCTGCTGCGTCAGCTCGCCGGTCAGCAACTGCCACCGAGCTTTGGCAGCGTGATCACCGCCATGGGTGAAAGCCGCGCGCCACTGCTAGCGGACAAACGCGAGTGGAAGCAGCATGGCGAAAGCGGTCTCTGGATCAGCGACTGGCTGCCACACACGGCGCGCATGGCCGATGACCTCTGCGTGATCCGCTCCTGCGTCTCTGATGGCATCAATCACGCCGGCGGCGTGTGCTCGATGAACACTGGCAGCATCTTCGGCGGTCGTCCCTCCCTCGGTGCCTGGGTGAACTACGGGCTGGGCACGATGAATCAAAACCTGCCCGCCTTTGTCGTGATCAAGGACACCGACTCGCAGGTGGTCAATGGCGTGCGCAACTGGGGCAGCGGCTTCATGCCCGCTGTGTATCAGGGCACGAATTTCGAGCCCGATGGCACGCCCATCGCGAATCTGAATGCGCCCAAAGGCATCGGCCAGGACCGCCAGTTGGCGAAGCTCTCCTTCCTCGACAAGCTGAACCGCGACTTTGGCCGTGAGCGCACGGACAACACCCAGCTCGACGCCCGCATCAAAGCCTACGAGCTGGCCTTCCGCATGCAGTCCCAGGCTCCCGAAGCCGTGGACCTGAACAAGGAATCTGCGGCGACAAAGCAGCTCTACGGCATCGATGACCCGAAGACGGCCACCTTTGGCCGCAACTGCCTGCTCGCGCGTCGCCTCGTGGAGCGTGGCGTGCGCTTCATTCAGCTCTACTCTGGCTCCGGCAGCAAATGGGACGCGCATGACAAGATCCAAGAGAACCACACGAAGTATTGCGGTGAGACGGAC
>JBILPY010000722.1:0-2663 GCA_044373575.1 Prosthecobacter sp.
CTGGGCCTTTGGCATCAATAACCACAGCATGAGCGCCGTCGTCGGCTGCTATGACATCAATGGCCTGCTATGGGGCACCTTCGCCAAGGAGCTGCGTGAAGGTCATCACAAGATCAAAGGCTACTTCGAGCATCTCTTTGAACTGGAAGACGTGCATGTGAAGTTCGAGAGCGGTGAGGTGCGGCAATACAAGGACATCTACATCCAGTCCGGCAAATACGTCTTCACCTTCAAGCGCAAGAAAGAACTCATCAGCGTGCCCGCCCGCTACTCCTTCGTCTGCAAAAAGGAAAAGACCGGCTGGTTCATCCTTGAGCACCATTCCTCCGAATTCCCCGCCTAATTTCCTCATCACCTCCGCATTTCACAAACAAACCAAACCCAAATCCATGATACCCGCCGCCGTCATCCTCATCGTTCTCATTCTCCTCAGCGCCTCTATCATCAAACAGGGCCACGTGGGAGTCGTCACCCGCTTCGGCAAATACCAGCGCCTCATGCTGCCCGGCCTCAACTTCAAGCTGCCGCTGCTGGAGGGTGTCTATAAAAGCATCTCCACGCAGAACCAGTCCATCGAACTCGAATTCGAAGCCATCTCGCTCGATCAGGCCTACGTGAACTTCAAATCACTCATCGTGTACTCCGCTCAGGACGCCGGTGAGGAGACCATCAAAAAGATCGCCTTCCGTTTCATCGACGAAAAGAGCTTCATGCAGACCCTCGTCCGTAGCGTCGAAGGCAGCATCCGCTCCTATGTGGCGAACAAAAAGCAGGCCGAAATCCTCGTGCTTCGCTCCGAGATCATCGGCGCCGTGAAGGATCACCTCGAAGAAGCTCTGAATAGCTGGGGCTTCCACCTCCTCGATCTCCAAATCAACGACATCTCCTTTGATGAAGCCATCATGCGCTCCATGTCGCAGGTCGTTTCCAGCAACAACATGAAGATGGCCGCTGAGAACGAGGCCCAGGCCCAATACCTCATCAAAACCCGCGCCGCCGAAGCCGAAGCCCGCGCCATCCGCGTCAAAGCCGAAGCCGATAAAGAAGCCTCCGAACTCAAAGGCGCCGGCAATGCTCGCTTCCGCGAGCAAGTCGCCGAAGGTCTCGCCAACGCCGGCAAAACCATGCAGGCCGGCGAAGTGCCTCCCGGCTTCATGCTCTTCACCATGTGGCTCGACGGCATGAAATACATCTCCGAACACGGCAAAGGCAACGTCATGTTCTTCGACGGCTCCAATGAGGGCATGGAACGCACCATCAAGCAGATGCAGGCGCTCAAGACCCTCGACAAACGCTCCCTGGAAGGCGCTGGGCATTAAGCTGATATAAACACTCGCTTACAGGGCGTTCTGGAAATCCCCATTCATGAAATCAGCTCTGCTAAGTCTTCTATTCTTCGGCAGCCTCACCACCTCTGGTCTGGCTGCCGATCAACATGCCGACAACTACAACCTCTGGCTAAACTACGTCGGCGACCATCCGCTTTTCAATTCGCCCTGGGGAGTGCATCTCGAGATCCAAAATCGTCGGGAAGACTGGGGAGATGAATGGCAGCAGATCCTCATCCGGCCTGGCATCAACTACACAATCAGCCCTACCGTCACCGTGAGCGCGGGCTGGGCGTATGTGAAAACCTACCCGTATGGGGAGCTGCCTGTCGCCCATGAGTTTGATGAGCATCGTGCTTGGGAGCAGGTGGTTTATAAAATGAATCTCCTGGGCCTAGAGTGGCAGCATCGCCTGCGTTTGGAACAGCGCTGGATCGAGGAGCAGGATAAGGCGGGGAACACCACCAACTGGCGCGGCGAAAACCGCTTCCGTTACATGCTGCGAACCACCGTCCCGATCACTCAAGATAAGAAGCTCTACCTCGCCGTGTGGGATGAAATCTTCCTGAACTTCGGCGGCAACATCACCAAGAATCACTTTGATCAAAATCGCGCCTTCATCGGCATAGGCCGCAAACTCACCCCATCGACGCGATTGGAAGTCGGCTACATGGAGCAGACGATCCAACGTCGCGGCGGCGACAAGTGGGAAGCCAATCACACCGCCAGCATCTGGCTGATGTCGAACTGGCCTTTCGGCAAGTGATCAAGCCTCCGGTTCGACCAGCCGCAGCGGTACTTCCACGACGATACGCAGACCATTGGGCTGCACGGTCTGGAGATCGAGCGTGCCGCCACACTCCCTCGCTCGAGCCCTCATGCCGATGAGGCCGAGGCTTGCGGGGGACTCTTGACGATCTGGCGAAAGTCCGCAGCCATTGTCGATGATGGTGAGACGCACGATGGCGACCTCGGCTTCGAGCATGATGATCACTTTCGTGGCTTGAGCATGACGCGCGATGTTTGTCAGTGCTTCTTGAGCGATGCGGAAAAGATGTGTCTCCGTCTCGCTGCGCAGACGTCCGGCGAGGTAGGACTCATACTCGATCTTGATTCGCATCCGCTGGCCAAACTTCTCGGTGAGCCAACGTAGGCCGGCATCGAGCCCGAAGTCATCAAGGATCACCGGACGCAGCAGTTGGGAAAGCTCCCGCACATTGGCGATGGCTTCATCGACGAGCTGCACACAGTCGGCGCGGCGTTCGATTTGGTCATCAAGGCTGGTGGAAGTCAGATTCGCACGCACAGCGGCGAGCGACTGGCCGAGTTCATCGT
>JBILPY010000723.1:0-2661 GCA_044373575.1 Prosthecobacter sp.
GGTTTTTCTGACAGCAGGAAGAATATGATGAGTCGGTCGAAGGCCTTGTGGAGTTCGTGTTTGGCGGCTTTGGCTGCTGTTTCGGTGATCTTGTCGGGGTCGTTCTGATTGGTGATTTGAATGGCGATGCGGCGCTCTTTGTCTCCGAGATCGGCGGCGGGGAAGTTGGCCTGCTCGGCATTCAGATTGACGAGGTCCCAGCCCATGAGGGCATTGAAGAAACGCTTCATGACCGACTCGAGCCAGTGATTGGCGTCAGTGAGGCTGGCTCGGGTGCGCGTTTTCAACTGATCGGCCAGGACATTGAGCCGGTCGCTGATCTTGGTGGCGTGTTCTTGAGATGGGAACGGCATGGCAATGGTTCAACGCGGAAGAAAGGCGCAGCGGAGAAGTCTGCCAACGAAGAAGCCGGAGACGGGGGCGTTTGACCAGAGGAATTGTGGAGTGGGTGCCAGCACTGGGACGACTCAGGAGCGCGAGAAGTGTCCTTTCAGGACTCTGCCAAACGTGGGGGCTTCGTCTCCGTGGAGTCCAGGGTTTCACCCTGGGCTATGGAGGTGAGCAGACGTTGATGCCAAAAACTCACTGCTGCATCCAGCGGTCACCTATCGACGGTGCCCCACCAACCCTTGTCGCCCTCCCCACGCCGTATCTTCACAGCCGCAGCAGGCAGCAGCCGAAGTCCATCTCCACCGGACCGGACTCGGATTTCCGAACGGGGATATGCTCGGCCAGGGTGTAGAGCTGGCGGCGGGAGTCCACGGGGTCGGGGTGGGTGGTGATGACGCGGGCTTCCCGGAGGGCGATCAGGTGCTTCAGGGCGGCATCCAAACGACGGCGGACGTGCCGGGCGCAGCTCGTGGCGCTGTGCGGCTTTCCGTCGCTGAGGAGCTCGAGGATGCGACGCCTCACGGGATCTGCCAGCAGGGCAAAGACGAGGTCCCGACTCTGTCCGGCGGGATCGTTGGCATCGGCGGGGGATCGGCTGCGGTTGGCCATGAACTGGGTTTTACCAGACGGGAGGCTCGGAAGGCAAGGCTGGAAATCCGGGACGTGGGTTGACCGTCTCCCAGGTGGCGTAATGAATCAGGAACTGACCCAGCGGAGTCTCCCCCGACTCACGCCGGATTTCCGGCTGGGGTGCCAGAGTCTGCCAAGTGGCGTAATGGATCAGGAATCGGCACCTCGGAGCCACTGACCTGTGGCGCTGGATTCCGGTGTGAGGTGTCGGAGCCTGCTAGGTGGCGCAATGGATCAGGGAATGACCATTCGGAGTCTCCGACCTGCTGCGCCGAATTCTGGGCTGGGGTGGTCCCAGGTTCCAAGTGGCGCAATGGATCAGGAATCGGCATCCCGTAGCCTCCGACCTGCCGCGCCGGATTCCGGGCTGAGGTGTCGGAGGCTGTCAGGTGGCGTAATGAATCAGTGACTGGGTCAACGGAGACTGCCGTCCCTCGCGCCGGATTGCGGCGTGAGGAATCCGAGCCGGGGCAAGATGATGCCGCTCGGCGGATCACATGAGGGTACCCCTGAAGGGGCAGGAACGAGATGCATGGCCGGAAACCCTCAGCCATTCCCTCTGAGCAACCGCCGGTTTAACACAAATGACCTGCGACCCAATCACCAAGTCGCGCCCACTTCGCTGCGCGAGATCGGCTTGAGCTTGGCAATCTTTGGTTCGCCGAGCTCGATGCCCGCTGTGGCGGGGATGCCAAGGTCTTTGACGGCGACGGTGTTGGCTTTCCAGGTGACGCCGCCGAGGTCGCAGAGGGCTTCGATGAGGGTGTGCTTGGGGGAGGCGATTTGATTGCCCTCAAAGACGGTGTCGATGGGGGGCAGCGAGGCGTCTTTGCCATCGCTGACGCCGATGGTGATGGGGTGCTCGCAGTTGACGAGGGTATTGCCGGTGATCTTCGCGCGCTGGACCTGGAAGTAGCGGTTCGCGGGTGAGTTCGGCACGCCGAGCATGAGGCAGATGGAGGAGCGGGCTTTGTCGCCGGTGAGGTTTTCGAGGTAGTTGTCCCGCACGAGGTGATCCTCACCAATGATGCGGATGCCGCCGGTGCCGTTGACTTCATTGCCGATGAATACATTGCGCTCGACGGTGCAGCCGTTGCCATGGCGCAGGGTCAGGGTGCCGCCGACTTCGAGGAAGGTGTTGTCACGGTAAAGGTTGCCGCAGGATTTGTTCGAGATGCACTCGGCCTCGCCATTGCACTTCTCGAAGAGGTTGTGCTCGACGATGCAGGCGGCGGTCATCATGGAGGTCTTGCTGTCGCCGAGGCGGATGGTTTCGCCGCCGTTCTTGCCGAGCTTCTCACGCGGGCCGAAGTAATTGTGATCGATCTGGTGCTTCCCATCTCCCTCTTTGCCAAGCCAGACGACGAAGGTGGTCCCCTTCCCTGTCTTGCCGCTGAAGCTGCAATGGTCCACGCGGTGGCCGGTGCCGTAGAGCCCGAGCCAGCGGCTCTCCTGGGTGCCGTCCTCCTTCAGCGTGCTGGTGATGGCGCAGTTCGTTAGCCGACAATGATTGGCGAGTGTCTTGGAATCTTTGCGGAAGAGGATGAGGTCGCCGACACTCGGATCAGGCTCTTTAAAATGCAGCCCCTCGATGACGAGATGCTCGCCCGTGAGACGGAGCGTGCTTTTGCCGGTGAAGAT
>JBILPY010000141.1:0-8684 GCA_044373575.1 Prosthecobacter sp.
AAGCCGCGAAGCCGTGGAATCCGCCATCAAGGAATACCGCAACGCGCTGAGTGCAGAAACCACCCTGAGCAACTGAACCCCTTTAGAATCACCCTCAACACCCCAACAAACATACCCATGAAAACAACCCATCAGCGTCTCGCCATTCTCCTCCTAGCCAGTGCCATCATTACACTCGCTGGCACCAGTTGCCGGACCGTGCGTGGACTAGGCCAGGATGTCCAACATGCTGGCAATCACATCGAAGGCGCTGCTCGTCACTAGCAGTCGTTGTCCTTGAGGCGTTGTTGTCAGACCTCTCCAGGTCTGCAACAACGCCTTTTTCATTAAATGCGCGTGTTTTGAGTCTGCGATGGATCGACGGCAGCCACCGTGACATACATATTCTGCAAAGTGAAGTTTCCGAACATGGTGGCCAGCGCGACATCTGCGGCGTCACGGCCATAGGCGACTACGATACGATTTCCCCGTGTCACTTCATCTGTTGCATCGAAGGTAAACCAACGTCCGCCAATGAAAGCCTCAAACCATGCGTGCAGATCCATGGGATAGAGATTGTGTAGAAAGCCAACTACCATACGAGCGGGAATATTGACTGCACGACACAGTGCGATGCACAGGTGCGCAAAATCGCGACATACCCCACGTCGTAGATTCATCGTTTCCAGGGCCGTGGTGGCCGTGTTGCTCGAGCCCACCTCGTAGGAGATCTGGCGACGCACCCACATGCGGATGGTTTCCGCCTGCTGAAAATTCGGCCAGGCATCTCCGACAATGGAAAGCGCCACTGCGGATAGCTCATCTGACTGGCAGTAGCGGCTCGGCAGAAGGTAGTGCAGAACATCGGGCGGGAGATTCTGAACGAGCATGAGGGGGGCCTGTGGGTCTGCATCCACATAATCCGGCACGAGCGCTCGATACCGCACTGAGAGATGAAAATCACCGAAAGGCATGACGGTGCGCTGGCAGAGATTGCCATACACATCCGTGAACTCGACCACGGGAACCTGGGGCTGGATGTGGAATTCCTCCCGCATGATCCACTGCGCCCATCCACTGCGGGGGCGCAGCATGAAAATGGCAGGAACGTCCTCCATCGCTCGATAATCAAGCTGACAACTGGCATCAAGAATCATGGGGTGTGCTTAGATGAAGGTGACCATTGCTGGGGCATACCCCCTCTGTCGTTGGTGACGGACGATGGGCAAACAGAATCGGCACATGTGCCATCATCGACCCAAATTGTCCCAGAGTAGGGTTACACCCCATCGCGGAAAATGAGCATGAGCCACACCATGGCACTCATGAGAATGACCACGACATACCAAGCCACAAAGCCCCTCAACATGAAACATTCAAGCCTCAGAGCAGCCTTACTACCCCTCGCCATCACAGCGTTGCTCCTCAGCCAATCTACACTGAGGGCCACCGAAACGGACGACCGCATCGAAGCTTCTGCCAAAACCTCGTACGTCTTCCGCACTTTTCTGATCGGCGACTCCATCAAGACATCATCCAAGGATGGTGTAGTGACGCTAACTGGGAGCGTCAAAGATGCTGCACACAAGCAACTCGCTGAAGACACGGTGACTGGCCTGCCCGGCGTGAAGAGCGTGGTCAACCAGATCGAAACGAAGGAGAGCCCTCCTGAGAACTCCGATACTTGGCTATATCTGAAGGTGAAGAGCACGCTAGCGTATCATCGCAGCGTCAGCGCCTTCAACACTCAGGTAGAGATGAAGGAAGGCACGGCAATCCTGAAGGGTGAAGCCTCAAGTCAGGCGCAGAAGGATCTCGTCACGGAATACACGAAGGACGTCCTCGGCATCAAAGGCGTGCAGAACGAAATGAGCATCACCAACCCAGGCAAATCCACGGAACCTACGATTGCCGAGATGATCGATGATGCGTCCATCACCGCACAGGTCCGCATGGCCTTGCTATCACATCGCTCCACCAGCATCCTGAGCACAATGGTCTCGACCAGCGACGGCATCGTGACCGTGGGGGGCAAAGCCAATAACGTGGCTGAAATTGATCTCGTCACAAAGCTCGTCTCTGACATCAACGGCGTGAAGAGCGTGGTGAACAGCATGTCCATTGCCATCGCCGCCTCCAACTAATCACCGTGAACGCGGCCAGTCGCGACGGAAACGTCGCGGCTGGTTGGGTTCTCAAACTCAACTCCGAAAGGCACCTCATTTTATGCTCATGACCATCGCCATCATCCTCATCGTACTGTGGATTCTCGGACTGGTGACCAGTTCCACCATGGGCGGCCTCATTCACGCTTTGCTCGTGATCGCCGTCATCATCATGCTCGTCCGCTTCATCCAAGGACGCCGCGTTCTCTGACCACCTGATCCGCCCACGTCGGCGGCCTGCACTTCACTTCTTTTTCTATGAAAACACTTCTCATCTTACTTACCGCCGCTCTTTTATTCGGCATGGTCACCCCATCCACCCAAGCCCGCGACGCGGTCTCGGTGGACTTCTTTTACGATAACCTCGAACCTCACGGCAACTGGCGTGAGGTCGGTGGCTACGGCTTTTGCTGGCAGCCACGTGATGTCGGCCCGGACTGGCGTCCCTATAGTGATGGCCGCTGGGTTTACACCGACGCTGGCTGGACCTGGGACTCGAACGAACCCTTTGGTTGGGCCGTCTATCATTATGGCCGCTGGGTCGATGTGGGCCGCGTAGGCTGGGTCTGGGTCCCAGGCACTGAATGGGGGCCAGGCTGGGTCTCCTGGCGTCACAGCCCGCAGCACACTGGCTGGGCTCCTTTACCACCTGAGGCACGTCTACTTCTCGCCATAGGTCTGAGCAGTTGGGTGGATGACTATTATGACATCGGGCCAAGCCACTATCGCTTTGTCGAGAACCGCAACTTTGGCGCTCGCCGCCTGAACTCGGTCTTCATTGATCAGAGCAGGAATGTCTCGATCATCAACCAGACGACGAATATCACTAACATCACGTACGTGAACAATGTCGTCTATAATGGCGGCCCTGTTTACGACCAGCAACTGCGCCAGAGCCGTGAGCCGATCCAACGCTACAGGCTCGACCGCCGTCAGGATTTCGATGGCAATTCGCGTCGGCAACCCCCTGAGAATCTTCGGTCCCGTATTGATGGAGATTCCATGAGCGTGCTCGCCCTGCCATTCACCGGCAGAGCCGCTACTGCCCCGCGTCAACTCGGCGAGCGAGTCGAGCGCGCGGAGGTCAATCACGGCTGGAGAAACGCCGGAACCCCTGACGAAATCGCGACCATCCGTGAGCGCATGAAGAGCAAAGAAAAGGCACCCGACCGGCTGCCGCCACCGACCACCTTTGTTAAAGTCACCGATGAAGCCGCCGTGCGTGAAGAGCGCCGCTCGGATGAGAGGCCCACGATGCCAGGCGAGCGCCCCTCGAAGTCCAAAGGGAAGAGTGATGACAAGCCAGGTCGTCCAGATATGCCGCCTTCTGCCACAGAGAAACCGACCGTCCCAGTTGACCTTCCACCGGCACCTGCCGATGCCCCTAAAGGTAAAGGCGCGGATAAGAAGGGCCGTCCAAAAATGCCGCCCTCAGCCACAGAACCGACACGTCCTGGCGCACGTCCACAGATACCTACCGATGACCCCAAATACAAAGGCGCTGACAAACCACTGCGACCAGACATGACACCCGGATTTCCTGAGCGCTCGACCCGCCCAGGAGAACGCCCACCTGCCGATTCACCTAAAGGCAAAGGCGCTGAAAGGCCAGGCCGTCCTGACATGCCTCCCGCAGTCATAGAAAAACCGATGCGCCCGGGTGATCGCCCACCGACACCTGCAGATGCGCCCAAAGGTGATAGGCCAGACCGCCCAGCCATGCCGCCCACCACGGCGGAGAAGCCGAATCGTGGTGGTAGGAACAAAGTCGAAACGCCGCAGTTGCCACGCACCGAAAATCGTCCGCCAGCGGCAGCGGTGCCAAAAGCGCGCGAGCGCCTGCCGCAGATCATGCCACCGAAAAGGCAGCCCGCTCCCGAGAGGCCGAAGGTGGAGATGCCCAAAATTGCGCCAGTGAAGCCAGTGCCCGGCCACAAGCCGCCGCAAGCCAGCAGGCCTGTTCCGACACAACCACAAGCAGCACCGTCACGACCTGGCAAAGAGCGTGGCAACGTGAAGCCAAGCGACCGCAAAAAAAAGAAGAACGACTAACCTCAGCATCCACATGATGAACCTACACTCATATCCGCAAGCTATCAGCTTCGGCTTCCTCGCACTACTCTTCCCCCTGCTGACTCATGGCGCAGGGAACGACACTTCCGGCGGCACCATCAGCGTCTATCTGGAGAACGACCTCTTTGCTGGCACCGACCGCTATTACACGAGCGGTTCCCAACTCGCCTGGAGCTCCCCTAACTTGGAGAAGTTCAGCGACACGCCCTACGCCAGTCCGTTCCTGCCCTTGTTTGACCTGCTGCCCTATATCAATGAGGCCGAGTATCAAAAGAACCTCGTCCTCTCGCTCGGGCAGAACATATACACGCCCGACAACACCGAAACGTATGGTCTTCTCGAAGATGACCGTCCCTACGCTGGCTGGCTCTACATGGGTCTCGGCGTCGTGTGGAAAGATGCCGCCGTGAGAAACTCGCTCGTGCTCAATCTCGGCGTCGTCGGCTCCTGGTCCTATGCCCAGGAGGCGCAGCGGCTCGTCCATGATGCGCGTGACCTCGACCACCCAAATGGCTGGGACAATCAACTGCACAACGAACTCGGAGTGAACCTCGCCTACGAGCGCATCTGGCGCATGCCAAAGATCGCGAAACGCAGTGGGCTCGACTGGGAGTTCCTGCCTCATGCAGGTGCCGTCATTGGCAATGTCAGCACCTATGCCAATCTCGGCGCTGAGCTTCGTTTCGGCCTGAATCTGCCGGATGACTTCGGCACAGGTGTCATTGGCCCAGTGTCCACGACCTCGACTCCGGTCGATGGCATGATGGGTGCGGACCGCTCTTGGTTTGATCTTGGGATGTATGCCTTTGCTCGAGTCGATGGCCGCGCCGTGGCTCGCAATATCTTCCTGGATGGCAACACCTTTGGCAGCGGCCCTTCCGTGGGTCACAACCCTTTCGTCGCTGATCTCAGTGTCGGCGTGGCCATGAACATCAAGAACACCAAGATCGCCTATGCCTTTGTCTATCGCTCGAAGGAGTTCGACAGCCAAAAGGAGGCGCAAATCTTCGGCACTGTCTCTATCAACTGGACCTTTTAAGACACTCCCCATGAAACCACGCACTCTCATCGCCACCGCACTCATCGTTGTCGGCATCCTCGCCTTTGTTTATCAAGGCATCACCTACACCACCACGGAGGACGCCATCGATATCGGCCCTCTCAAAGTGACGACCCAGGAGACCCACACCATCCCCCTGCCGCCCATCGTCGGCGGTATCGCTCTCGTTGGCGGCATCATCATGCTGGCCGCTGGCGGAAAGTACGTTTGAGTTCAAAACCACACACCCCATCCACTCCATGAAAATCATCAGCTTCCAAGGCAACATCAGCCGCTTTCTCCTAGCCGTCTATCTCCTCGTCGTCGGCATTATTGGCGCCTTTGACATCAGCCTCGGTTCACTCGGAATCCTCGTCCCCATCCTAGCCATCGTCACTGGCATCTTCATGCTGATGGGCAAGTAGGGCGTATCAGGAGGCGACCTCTTCAACGACGGGCTTCTCGGCGTTCACGCCCAGAGCAAAGAGTCCAGCGATCACGAAGGCGATGGCACAGAGCCAGACTCCTTCGTGATAGTCATGATTACTGTCGTAGGCCCTCAAGACAGCGGTGAAGAGCAGCGGCATGAGGCCTGCGCCGATGTTCCCCCACATGTTACCCCAGCCGAAGAGCTGGGCCTGGTGCTTGCCGCTGATGTCCTGCATCGTCGTCCACATGGCTGGCAGGCCGATGTCAGCAAAGAAGGCCACGAGGCCAAACGCAATGGCCATGCCCCAGGGGGAATCGGTCCAGAGCGCGATGGGGTAGCAGGCCGCGGCGGCGAATTTGGTGATCGACATAGGCAACATGCGACCAAGGCGTTTGCCATGACGACGAGTGATCGCATCCGTCAATGCACCGCCGAGTGGCAGGGCGAGGATGCCGATGGAAAGCGCCGCGGTGGTGATCCAGCCGGCCATCTGGTCATTGAGATGCATCGCCTTTTTGAGGTAGTCGGACAACGAGAGCACGAGGAAGGCCCAGCCGATGTTAGTGAAGAACTGCACGCCGTTGGCCATCCAAAGATTGCGGCTGCGCCAAGCGGCTCGCAGAGGAAAGCGCTTCGGCGGATCTTTAGATGGCAGGAAGACGCCACGACCATGAGCCAGCAAGGCGACCTCACCTTCATTGCAGCCAGGATGCTGGCGCGGATGCTCACGGAAGACGCGCCAGAAGGCGAGCGCTACAAAGATGCCCGTGGCACCGTAGAGCCATCCTGCCCAGCGCCAGTCTCCGGCTTCGAGTATCACATACGCAGTTAATCCAGGTGCGACAGCGCCGCCGACACGCCCGCCCCAGGAGATTACACTGCTGGCAAATCCCCTGCCCTCAATGTGAGCCCAGCGAGTGAGCAGGCTGCTGCTGGCCGGGTAGTAGCCAGCTTCGGCGAGTCCGCAGAGGAGTCGTGCGATGAAGAGCGTGGCAAAGCCGGTGGCAAAGCTGGTAGCGGCGGTAAAGAGCGACCACGCGGCGATGTAGAGGGTGATGAGCACGCGCGCTCCGAAGCGATCACTCAGCCAGCCTGCGGGCACCTGGAAGAGTGCATAGGCCCAGAAGAAGGCGAGTTTGACCCAGTCCGATTCACCGGTGCCTAGCTGGATGTTCTTTTGAAACGAGTCCGAGCCGATGATGTTCGCCAGACAGATACGGTCCAGATACATCAGGAAGGCCACCATGGTCGCGGTGGCGAGGATCTTGTGACGGACCTTGGTCGGTGATTCAGCGAGCATGATGGCGGATTAAAACGCCACCAGTGGAGAGATTCTCCCGCTCAATAAAGCAGCATGTGAATCTCGCGATCCGTAAGCTGGGAGGTGTCCTGCACAGCGAGTAGGTCGCCCATGGTTTCCAGGTTCTTCCATTCAGTCTCGAACTCAGGAACGAGGAAGTCGGCTTCGCTGAGGGCTGCGTCTTGATTCACGGCAGGCTGGACGGCCACCTGAGGGACATAGGCCTGAGGCACGAATGTGAGAGAAATGCCAGCGAGAGCGATCACGGCAGCAGCAGCCCAAACGAGCGGGGCATGTCCAAGTTCGCGCTCCTGCCACCAAGCCTTCAACGAGGCGAGCCAACCATGCTCCTGAGGAGTTTGACGAGCAGCGCGAACGACGTTCTGGACGAAATTGGGGCGTGGCTCGACTGGCTTGGTTTTGCCAAGCAGGTTCCAAAGCGGGTCGTTGGGCGTGAGCGGTTCCATGACGAGGACTTATAACCACCGGAGGCTGCGAAAGTTTCGCCCGCTGATGAAAAAATCAGCCCGGAGGCCAGGCGAGGTCACGTCCGGCAAGGAGGTGGACGTGCAAATGTGGCACAGTTTCCCCGGCGTCTTTGCCGTGATTGATGACGAGACGGAAGCCTTTACTGCGGTCTTTGATGCCGAGTTTGTCGGCGATCCTGCCTGCGGCGAGCAGTAGCGCTCCCAGCGTGGCCTGATCGTCCGCCGTGGCTTCGCCGACGCGGGGGATGAGCTTTTTCGGCACGATGAGGACATGCGTGGGGGCCTGGGGATTGATGTCGTTGAAGGCGGCGACGAGGTCGTCTTCATAGACGAGTGGGGCGGGGATCTCGCGGTCGATGATCTTCTGGAAGATGGTTTTCTCGGACATGGCGGGTTACGGGAAGAGTTCCTCCTGCTCGTCGGCGATGGTGCGGCGGCGGTCGAGGGATTTGATCTCGTCGATGAACTCGCCGACGTCCTCGAACTGGCGGTAAACGGAGGCGTAGCGGACGTAGGCGACGTGGTCGATGGCCTCCAGCTTGCGCATGACTTTGGCGCCGATGACGGTGGAGGGGATCTCGCGGTAGCCTTCTTCTTCGAGCTCGTTGGCGATGTCGTCGGCGCACTGTTCGAGCTGTTCCATTTTCACAGGGCGCTTTTCGCAGGCTTTGCGCAGGCCGGACATGAGCTTCTCGCGGTCGAAGTTCTGGCGGGCGCCGTTGCGCTTCACGACGCGGAGTTCCTCGCGCTCGACGATCTCGTAGGTGGTGAAGCGAAAGTTGCACCTCATGCATTCACGGCGGCGGCGGATGGCATGGCCCTCCCTCGCCTCGCGTGAGTCGATCACTTTATCCTGAGAACTTCCGCACTTGGGGCAGCGCATGATGGGTGGGGGGGGGCGCGAAAGGTGGCACCAGCCGCTGCGATGGCAAGGGCGGTGTGCTTTCAGCCGACGTTCTGCGCTTTGGCCCGGCAGTCGGCACAGATCTCATCGCCCTCGGCATTCACGCGGAAGTCGAGCTTTGGGTCATCAATCTCGGTTTTCTGGCAGACGGTGCATTGATGAAAAAAGGCCGCGCCCGAGTTCGATGCTGATTCGAAGGCAGCACGCTTTTGCCCGACCTTTGCCATGTGCTGGCGCTCCTTGATGAAGCTTGGGCCGA
Organism: Prosthecobacter sp.; assembly: GCA_044373575.1. Lineage (GTDB taxonomy): Bacteria > Verrucomicrobiota > Verrucomicrobiia > Verrucomicrobiales > Verrucomicrobiaceae > Prosthecobacter. The sequence continues at coordinate 8,638 of JBILPY010000141.1, forward strand.
AGGTGATGAGGAAGTTCAGGTGGGCAAAAAGCACCGGCCAGAAGGTG
>JBILPY010000724.1:0-2659 GCA_044373575.1 Prosthecobacter sp.
GTGGCTAGGTTGAGATCGGCGCGGTAAGACTCGCAGGCATACTGGCAGACACGATCGGTGTGAACGATGAGACCGTGCAGGGGAGCACCGCGACTGCGGTAAGCCTGACGCAGCGAGTTGATGACGTGTTGGGCTGGCATGGTGGTCGCGGCATGCCAGCCCAACACCCTGCGGCTGCATAGATCCAGCGTAGCATCCAAGTAAAGCCAGCCTTCGACGGTGGGGATGTAAGTGATATCCTTGACCCAGACCTTGTTGATGCGGGCAGGTGGAGCGTCGCGTTGCTGGAGCAAGTTGGCGGCAATGAGACCACGACGATTCCTGTGAGTGGTACGCGGCACGAAGCGGCGCTTGGCTTTCGGCTGCAGCCCGTGGGCGGTCATCGGACGGCTGATGCGTCTGCGCCCCACGCCGATGCCCTGCGCTTTGAGCACTTCGCGCAGGCGCGGGCTATCGTAGGTCTTGCGGCTCACGCCAAGCTCACGGGCCAGCGCGGTGATGCTGCGTGTGTCTTATTCCAGCAGGCTGACCTCCTGCTCTCTGAAAGCGGCGTCATACTGCGCAAGGCGCACTCGGTTCTCGGTTGGTTCTATCGTTCAGTTCATGGGACACGGTTTCTAGTTCAGGTTGGTTTTCGTGTCCGCTTTTTCGACACAAGCTCATAATACCATCAGCGGCGGAGTGCAGGCCCACGCGAAGATCGTCGTTCCCTAAACAACGGCGGCGGACAGTGCAGAATCAAGGTGCCAGGACCCGCAGACGCACGAAGCGGCGGCCCGAACTTCCAGCGGGGACTGTGGCTTGGATGTTTTGTAGCGTGCCATTGTCCGCGAGCAGGGTCTGGGTGACACCGACGCTGCTCCAGCTCAGGGCCGCCAGGGTGTCACTCCATTCCACGATAAATACGGCCCCTGCCTGCGCGGCGGCCGTGCTGCGGGAGTAGAGAAAGATGAACTCGCCGCCCGCAGGTGTGACCGTGACGGGGAAGGTGCTGGCGAGCGTCGGGTTCAGATTGCCCGCCCATTCGAGCAGATTGACCAGACCATCACGATCGAAATCAAACTCGTCGGCTCCGTTGCCTGAGTTGTCGGAACTTCCGAAATGGGTCACACGCCAGGACTCCAGCGGCGTCATGCCGAGCCGGAAGATCTGAACGGTTCCATGGTCGATGCGGGGATCGTCTGAGATGGGGGAAAAGGAGTCATCTCGTGCCACGCCGACAGCGGCAAAGCTGGGCGTCAGCGCCACGGAAGTGCCGAAAGCGTCAAAGCTGGCAGCAGCGCTGGCAGTCAAAACAGCCTCCTGGCTCCAGGTGGTTCCCGTGCGGACGAAGACGGTGGCGCTTCCTTCATTCAGCTCGGAAAGCGCTTCCAGATCATCCGCCGGGGCGCCGACCAGAGCTGTGTCAGCCTCGATCACCACGGACCGGCCAAAGGCGTCCCCGTCCAGGGTACCTGTGGCATTCAGGCGGGCCTGCTGAGCCCACACCAGCCCGGTGCGCAGAAAGACGTAGGCACTGCCCGTGTCCAGCACCGCTCCCACATCATCCAGCGGAGAGCCGATCAGAGCCGTGTCTCCCGAGATGCTGACACTGCGCCCGAAGTCGTCCAGGGCGGCGGCGCCTGTGGCCGTGAGTTTTTGCTGCTGTGTCCAGACACCGGCACTGCGCACAAAGGCATAGGCGCTGCCTGCATCGACATTCGGGCTGTTATCCAGCGGCGCACCGATCAGCGCCGTTTCACCAAAGATCGCGGTAGCATAGCCAAATTGATCATCCGCCGCCGAGTCCGTCGGCAGCAGCTTGGCCTCCTGAATCCAAACACCCCCGCTTTCCACAAAGACGTAGGCGGCACCGGCATTGGCTCTGGCGACGGGATCATGACGGGGCGCGCCCACCACGGCAGTGCTGCCAGAGACCGACACGGAGCGCCCGAAGAAATCATCATTCGCCCCGTCCACTGGGACCAGACTTTGCCCGGCAGACCAAGCCGCGCCCGTGCGTTGGAAGACAAACGCCTTCCCCGGACCACGCAGAGACTCCAGCTCCTGCTCGGGATCGACCTGCGGGGCGCCGACCACAGCTTTGTCACCAGACAGAGACACGGACGTGCCAAAAAAGTCATTCGCCGCCGCAGTTCCGGCCGTCAGCTTCGCCTGCATCTGCCAGTTCGTGCCACTGCGTGTAAAGACATACGCGGAGCCTGTGTCGATGCCCGCCGCCGTGTCATCATAGGGCACACCAGCCAGCACACTGCTGCCAGACGCGGCCACACTGAGGCCAAAGACATCGCTCGACGCCCCATCCCCGGCGCTGAGTTTTTGCTGAAAAGTCCAGGTGCCAGAACTCAAGACATACACATACGCCGATCCAGCCTCCTCCCCAGCTCCGCTGCGCTGAAAGGGCGTGCCCGAGAGGAGAGTATCACCTGAAAGAGCCACCGAAGTGCCATAGCGCTCCCCCGAAACCCCATCGACGGCCTGCAACTTCTGCTGCTGCGTCCAGACACCGGCGCTGCGGGTGAAGACATACACACTGCCAGGCTCAGCCAGAGCCTGATCAGGGGCACCGAGCACCGCCGTATTACCCTCCAGGGCCACAGCAGTTCCGAGCCGATCATTCGCTCCCACATCCCCAGACACCAGCTTTGCCTGTTGGCTC
>JBILPY010000725.1:0-2655 GCA_044373575.1 Prosthecobacter sp.
ATCACGTCATCGCCGACCACGCCGCGTTGCTGGAAAAAGCCGCTGCTGATGAACATGGCCGCGTGCGCTTGGAGGCCATCGTCGCCGCCTCCTGGCTGCCCGATACGAACGCAGGCAAAAAGATCGTCGCCATCGCCAGCAGCAAACCGCTGGATGTGTGGAGCCAAAATGCCGCCAAGACCGCTGCTGATCGCCTTGCTGGCATCGCCGAAGTCGAGAAACCTGAGTTTGCCGAGATCAAAGCCCCAGCGCACCTCAGCGCTGAAGCCAAGGCTCAGTTCATGGCTGGACAAAAGATCTACTTCCGTGAAGGCCACTGCGTCACCTGCCATCAGCCGAACGGCAAAGGCCTCGACCCAGCCTTCCCATCCATCGAGAAGAGCCCGTGGGTCATGGGTGACACAGATCGTCTGATCAAGATCGCCATGTATGGCCTCATGGGACCGATCGAAGTGAACGGCAAGAAATACGACGGCCAGGTGCCCATGACTCCCTTCGCCGGCATGCTGAAGGATGACGAAATGGCCGCCGTGCTCACCTTTGTGCGCAACAGCTTCGGCAACCAAGCAGACCCAGTCACACCCGCGCAAGTTGGCAAAATCCGTGCGGCTAATCCCGGCCGAATGATGTTCTATAACACTGCTGAACTGCTCAAAGAGCATCCGATGAAGTAGCGGCAGTGCCGGTCAGGCGCTGTGTTTTGTCAAGAAGGGGCAAGGAGGTCGAGACGCCCTCCTTGACCTTTTGACGATGACTGGCGGCGGAGACCTACTTTACCTGCGCCCAGACCGGTGAGGACCACGCCATATTGCCGTCGCTTTGCTCGACGCGGAGGTAGTATCGGTTTTCGCCGGGGAGGGGTGCTTCATCGGTGAAGCTTTGCTCGAAGGTCTTCGTGCCCGGTTCCCACTGCTGGTGGTTCTTCTCGTTGCGGACCAAGGTGACGCGCTTGATCGGCGCAGTGCCGTCGATGGCGAATTTGAGCACAGGTTTGCCGCTCAAAGCGATCTCGGTGCCGAGGAGTTTGCCGTTGCAGGTGAACTCGACGAAAATCTTGTCCGTTGCAGCGATAGTGCGGCGGGCGTTAAGGCCTTCGATGATGCCTTCGCGGGTGAAGTCCTTCACATAGACGCCGCCGTAGCTGGTGTGGGTGCTGATGTGGTCGCTGTTCGCCCAGACGCCGAGTTTGTGGCCGAGCTCCAGCGCGTGTTGATACACGCCATTGTTCTTCTCGGTGAAGCTGCGGATGGGTTCGCCGACCACTGGCTTGCCGATGACGGTGGAGGAGTGGTTGTAGTCCTGACCAACACGCAGACCGACGGTGGGCTGCGGGGCATTGAGGCCTTCGTAGCTGACGCGGGCACCTTGGTAGATCTCGATCACGTTTTCGACGCGGTGGTCGATGGGTGGGATTTGATCCCAATCCGTGCCCATGCTCGTCGCGCCGGTGTGGGAGATTGCGGTGACGGGTTTGCCGTAGCGCGTGAGCACGTCCCAGAGTTCGGTGGGGTGCAGTTCGGGCGTGCCCTCGGTTTTCACTGGGAAAAGCTTCTGCCAGGGCGAATCGACGTAGTTCTTCCGCTGGATGTACACGATGGGCCCGCCGCGCTGGGCGAAGACCATGTTGCGATGACCGAAGGGCCACTTCTGCTCTCGTTCATAGGCATACATGCTGGTGAAGAATCCTGGCGCGTAGAAGACATCGACCATCTTCTGGTTCAGCCACCATTCATAGGGGTGGTAGATCTTGGCGATGTCGGTGTGGTCGCTGGTGCCGAGGGTGTCTAGCTTGCACATGTCGATGGCGTAGCGGAACTGCTCCAGCACGCAGCCGTCGTTCGCAGTGATGCAGTTGGAGATGTCGGTGTGGCGATGGTAGTCGCCCCAATAGAGCTTGTAGGTCACTCCGTCGTGGGTCCAGGTGTGGCGGTCATCGCGAGCACGCTCGGGTGTGACGGCGTTGGTGTAAGCTGCGAAAGGTTCATGAGCTTTCAGTGTTGGTGCGGTAACGAGTGGTAGATCGAGATCGGTGTCGACCTTCGCGAGGTGGATGCCGCTAGTTTGATGGAGCTTGGAAGAGCGTAGGTCGCTCGGCCAGGTAATCCAGAGGCTGCCATCGTTTGCCAGCACATGGTTCGTTTGACGATCCTGCGAGTACACGCTGCCGGGGATGGCGTAGGGCTTCGTCCATTGCTTCGTCGCCGCATCGTAACGCGTGAGGCCGATGCGCCAGCAGTAGGCTTTGAAGTAGCGCACGCTGAGCCAGGGGCGGCCTGCGGCGTCGAGCATGAGGTGCGGCAGATTCAGCGCGGCGACTTCATTGGGCGGTGGTTGATTGCTCTTTTTCTTCGCCTGCGCTTTGGCTTCAGCCTTGGCCTTGGCTTTGGGATTGTTGCCACGGGGTGCGGCGGCTTTCGCGGGCTGTGGGCCGGGCAGTTCGTTGAAGAGAGCGTCGGGGCTGGGCAATTCGTCAAGTTTGCCAGTCAAGAGGTCAAGGTAGGCGATGACGGTGTTCTTGCCGCCGTTCAGTCCTTGCAGGCGGCCATGCGCGCGCATGTCGAGGCCCCACTGTTGGTTACCGCGTTCGCACGCCAGCCAGATGCCTTTGTCGTCCTTCGCGCCAATGGCACTCACACGTCCTTCATAGCGGTCCGT